>JBDSKU010000072.1:0-7439 GCA_039916745.1 Nitrospiraceae bacterium | reverse complement strand
ATAGAAGAACAAAGAATTAGTCAAGCAGAAACTCTCGAAAGCGAGCGATTTCGCTCGATCGGAATCAGCGCGGTTGCACGAACGCGTGATAATAATCGACAGGACTCGGTGGTGCGGTTAAGGCGATCATAAATGACTGGGGGTCATAGCCGATGTCTTCCAGGTCCTTCGAGGCCGACATCAGCTCTTCCTCTGTGAGATAGGCGACGGTGTCGGGAATCCCTGTCGGCTTCAGCGCACGCACGAGGGCTTGAAGCATCTCTCGCTCCTCCGGAGGCATCTCCAACGGAATAGGAAAGTCCAGCTGGCGCGCATAGGGACTCTGGTAGGTCTCGTTCAATGCACGGAGGGTCTTGAGCATCAGGCGATCCTGCTCCCACGGCGCCATGCTCGTGCCGGCGGAAGGATGGGTGGCCATGAGATCCATCAAGGTCAAGACGTTGGTCCCTAAGCTGCGCCCCACGAACTCACGCTGGCTTTCGATGGTCATCGTGCCGGCCTCTACCTGCTTGGCAACCGCTTCGGCCAATGCAAAGTTGACCATGAAACTCTGTTGACCGCCGAATTGACCGGAGCAGGGCTTCTCCGGATCGTTCAGCACGTCCATATCCGCCGTGCCTGCGTCGAAACTGCTGAACCCGATCGCATCGGGAGCCAACAGGCGCTTCGCGTCTTTGATCGTGGCATAGGCCCCCATATTGACGGGCACCACTACTTGCTCATCGATACGCTTGAGGAACTCCGTGATGGTCTTCCGGTAGGGGACTTCTTTCCATTCGACCGTCCGATATTCACGCTCCCACACCAGGTCGTCAAGAAACGGCGGAAAACCCTTGAGCGTCTCCATGTCCATGGCTTCGAACGCCCGGACAAAGGCCGCCCAATCGGAAATCTTCACATGTAAGGCTTCGCTCACATTCGGTCGGAGAAATTCTTCTTCGATGTCGTTCGCCTGCCGCGACATCAATTTCGTCGGGAGGTCGTTCCACAGTTCGTTACAGAAGATGCGGTCCACGCTGCCATCCGCCATGCCTTCAAGCCGATTCACGGTCCCTCGATGTGTCTCGATCCGATCGCGGTGGGACGCAAGTTCCGGATGAGCCAGCGCTGTATCGAGCACCGATTGCTCCCAATCGACCAGCACATAGCGAATACGGGGATAGATCGCTCCGTCTACGTCGAGTGCCTTGAGGTGGCTAAGAAAACAGGCGGCAAGATTACCGTTGCCGGGGCCGAGTTCCAGAATCGTGAGCTGGGACAGGGGGGGCAGAGGGGCAGTCGGGGTATCGGCGGAACCGGATTCCGTGCTAGCCCGCTGTCCCGTTACCCCTTTACCCCGCGACTTTTCACGTTTTACGACTTTTTCAAAATAGTCGGCCGCGAGGGCATGGGCGAGCCGATAGTCGGCCGAAGCAAACGTTTGGTAGAAGCTACGGATCTGATCGCCACGAAAACGATAGAAGAGCGTATTGATGTGGACTTGCCACTGGTCGACCGGTTTATAGTCGCCGATGAGCTGCGGTAAGGCGTCTGCGTCTTGTAACATAATAATGAATCCGGGCTAGGGGCCAGCGAAAGGTACGAGAGAGGCGAGACTTGCCTCGCCCTTCTTGCTTCCCATATCTAAAGAGGGCGGATTCTAGCAGATGACAGGAAACAGCCGCAACGGGCTTTCCTCAAAAAAAGCTGTCAGCCATCAGCTCTCAGCTTCGAATCAGAGCAAGGTCACTCGGAATTTTCCCTGGCTGAAGGCTGATCGCTGAAAGCTGACGGCTTGCACATCCTTGACAGCTCCCATCGACCGGTGTACCAAGAAGATATGACGAAAGGCGCGAGACGAGCAGGGCGAGGGGCAATCGTAGCGGTCATGGTCATGGCCCTCTGGGCATTGCCCGGGCTACAGGCGGCGGAGCTGCCGATCACCAAGAATCCCCCCATCCCTGATTTCCAGAATCGCCCCCAAGATGTCGTCCCCTACAACTTCGATGCCCCTCCCCAAGGCATGTTCCTGAGCATTACGACAGCGGAAGGATTCGACGAAGAACTCGGCTTTCAACGGACGCACGAGATTGTGCCGGTGAAACCAACCGACCGGTTCCGCCCCGACACCCCAGCCGTCTTCATTGTGTTCCACCTGCACCAGCATTATCAGGGATTTAAAGTATTCGGACAGCTCTTCCCGGAAGCAGTCACCGGCCTCGATCCCGCCGTGATGATCGGACAGGATGCCATGCATATTGCGTTGGAAGACGAAAGCGGCTATCTCACGCTCTCCCCTCCACAGGAGGCATGGAAACCAGGCCAATACAAAGTGGATATTCACGTGGGAGAACAGATCAACCAGATGAGCCTGATGGGCACCATGCGCTTCACCATCATGGCAGACATGAAGAAGTGATGAGTGATGCGAAAAGACGGAACCCCTCTTATCACTTCACCCATCGTTTGACGGTCTCACGACCATCCGCTAGAATGCGCGCGTGCATACACACCTTACAGGCCGTTGCTGGAGTCTCCACGTATCATGACATCCTCATCCAGCCTTTGGGCCTCCGTCATCATCCCCATCAAAGATGAACGAGAGAACCTGGTCCCCCTCCTGACAGGCCTCTTCAAGGTCATGGACTCGCACGAGGCCTCACGATCGCGCCCGTACGAGATTCTCTTCGTGGACGACGGCAGTAGCGACGGCAGCAGCGAGGAACTGGACCGCCTCGCGACACAACATCGGCAAGTGTTGGTCTTCCACCTCGACCGGAATTACGGCAAAACCTGTGCGCTCGATGCCGGCTTCAAGCAGTCTTCCGGCGACCTCATCATCGAAATCGACGGCGACCTGCAACAGGACAGCGAAGATATTCTCAAACTCCTGCCCCTGACCGCCTCCTACGATCTCGTGTGCGGATGGAGGCAAGAACGCCAGGATGGCTTTGTGAAGAAAATGTCGTCTCGAATCGCCAACCGGGTGCGGAACGTCTTTACGCACGACGGCGTCCACGATACGGGATGCCCGCTCAAGATCTTCCGGCGGCCTGTGCTGGAACGTATCCGGCTTTTCGAGGGCATGCATCGATTCTTCCCCGCACTCGCGCTGATGCATGGATTCACGGTCACGGAGGTGCCGGTGCGGCATTACCCGAGAATTCACGGCATCTCCAAATACGGCATGGGCAATCGGCTGTTCAAGTCTCTCTACGATTTGATTGCCGTGCGGTGGATGCAGAATCGGGTGCTGCGGTATGAGTTCCGAGATAAGTAACGGCAGACTACCTCGACCTGCAAGACTCGATCGACCATGAGACTCAACAACGTCGCCCCTCGAACTTAACGAATTCATCATGACCATCACACAGGAACATGTCTGGCTCGCCATCGGCTTTCTCGGCCAAGGATTGTTTTTCGGCCGCTGGGTGATCCAATGGATTGCTTCTGAGCGGACAGCGGAGAGTCAGGTTCCGATCGCGTTCTGGTACATGAGCCTGATCGGCGGACTCATCACGCTCGCCTATGCCATCTACAGGAAAGACCCGGTCTTTATCTCGGGACAAGGCATCGGCACCTTCGTCTATATTCGCAATCTGGTGCTCATCTCCCGTGCCAACCAGGCGAAACAGCTCGCCAGCCCATCCGCTCCACAATCATGACCGCCAGCACGTTGGCAGGCTCGGCTGATTCAGTCACGACATCATGCTAACCCCTATGACCACAACTGACCGCTCGCATCATGCGCTCCTCCTCCTCGCGCTCCTGGCACTGTCGGGACTGCTGTTTTTCCTGGGACTCGGCGACATGGGGCTGACCGACCGTGACGAGGGACGGAACGCCGAAGCCGGGCGGGAAATGTTCGAATCGGGGGATCGTCTGACGCCGACCTTCAACGGTGAGCTGCGCGTCGCAAAACCGGTCTTTCTCTATTGGTTGATGGATCGGTCCTATCGCCTGTTCGGCGTCAGTGAGTTTGCCGCACGGTTCCCCTCGGCCCTCTTCGGCGTAAGCTTGATCCTCATCACCTATCTCTTTCTCTTGCACCAGCGCGATCGAACCGTTGCGCTCTTCGGCGCCTTGATGCTCCTGCTGAACCTGGAAATTCTTGGACTCGGGCGCATGGCCCTGACCGACAGCGTCCTGATTTTCTTCACGACGGCCTCGCTGTACGGTTTCTGGCTGGGGCTGCATGGGGAAGGCCGCATGCGCCAATGGATCTGGGCCTTCTATATCGGGATGGCGCTCGCCACGCTGACGAAGGGGCCAGTCGGGTTTGCCGTGCCTCTCATCGCCGCGGCGCTCTACCTCACCTGGACGCGCCGATGGCAGGACTATTGGCACAAAGGATTTCCCCTGGCAGGCATGCTGGTGTTTATTCTGCTGGCCGGCCCCTGGTATGCGGCCATGTTCCTCGTCCATGGCGACGCCTATGCCACAGGCGCCAAAGCCCACACAATCGGCCGATTTCTGAGTCCGATGGAAGGCCACACTGGGACCATCTTTTTTTATCTCCCAGTCCTGCTCTTAGGCTTCTTTCCCTGGAGCGCGCTCCTTCCGGTCCCGCTCTATCGCACGCTCAAGGATTGGTATATCGCACGCCGTGACCGCACTCAGCCTGATCCGACAGGGCCATCGGAACTCGACCTCTTTGCCGCTCTGTGGGTCGTAGGCGTCTTCCTGTTTTTCACCGCTTCGTCAACGCGCTTGCCCCACTATATCGGGCCCTTATTTCCTGCCGCCGCCTTGTTGGCGGCCTCGTACTGGTCGCGATGTCTGCAGGATCCGACCACAAAAGGGATTCGAGGATCCATTCACCTCATGATGGGACTGGGATATCTCTTGGCGATCGGCTTTGCCTGCGTCCCCACGCTCTATGCCAACTACGCCTCGAAGATGGTACGGGAGTTCCCCCTGGCCGGACAGGTCGGTCTTGGAGTCGGCCCCTACGTGGCCGCGACTCTCTTGTTACTCGGCATGGGATTGGTGGGCTATCTGGGGCTACACGAGGAACGGCGTGGAGGAGCCTTCTGGGCAGCAGGAGCGACACTGGCCGGTCTGGTTCTGACCGTCATCGTGATTGCGACCCCGCCCGTCAACCGATTTATGATCGCTCCTCCGCAAGAACTCGCCTATGCGGCAGGACTGAACCTGGACCCCCAAGACCTCTTCATTGCCTATGGAACGGTCAGACCTTCGTCGGTATTTTACGCGAGACGCGAGGTGCTCTTCGTGCCATTTGGAGAAGAGGACAAAATACGGGAGGCCCTGAAAGGGCCGAAGAAAGTGATGATCTTGTTACCGGAGACGGCACAGTCGAAATTGCCGGCTGAGGCGGTCACCCTGGTCCCTATTCTCAAGCGCTATGGCTACATCCTGCTGGCGAAACAACCGATGGTAACCATTCCAGAAGGTGCAGCCCCACCACCGCCGCCTACCGTGTTCGGCCACTGAACGGTTGATCTGGTTCATTTGGTTTATCTGGTAAGTCTGGTTCAACCAAATAAACAAGACTCACATGGGCACGATACCTTTCAAGAGATAACTCGCCACCAGCGCCAGCAGCACGCCCACAATGAACAGCCCCTCCGCCAAGACCGCCCTTACCCCCACATGACCTTCCACCAGCTCAACCTGGCCCTGAAGGCCGTCCAACCAATGAGCCGTTGAGACGAGCAGTACAGCGGTCGTCACAAACAGCGAGCCGGTCATCATCCCTAAGCCCAGTCCCACGAGGCTACGAGTCAATGATCTTGACAGCCAAGCCGGACGCCAGGCCGACTGCACCGCCCACAAAACATGCCCCACGAGTCCCGCCAGGGTGAGCAAGAGGCCGCCCCATAGTAACTGCTGATATGGCCAGGCCTCCGACGGGAGCTGCACGATCGTCCAGACGAACGCGAGAGTCACCACAAAATAGGGCGTCATTCGACAGAGAGCGAGTCCAGCCGCAGCGCGCCATTCTCGCCAAGGGTGGACGGCAATCACACCCATGACACAACCCAGGGCCGCCCCTCCAACCACGTCGGTCAGATAGTGAGACCCGCGGAAAATCCGGCTGGCGGCAATCGCCACGGCGGTAGCGAGAATGGGCCATCTCGCTCGCGGAAACTTCGCGGCCAATACCGTGGCGACCGCAATCGCTGCCGCCGCATGGCCAGACGGAAACGAATCCCATCCGCTCCCGCCAGCTGGAGAGAATTCGAGATTACCGGCATGCATGAATTTGGGACGAGGGCGGCCAATGACATGCTTGAGAATATTCGCGACCACTGCCACGAGACCATGTGCGATGAGGCTTTGCCTGCCGGCATCTTTCCACTGCGGATATTTCAATCCATACCCGACCGCCAGCAACAGGAGGCTCAGGAGCACCAGCGACTCTCCTTTGCCCAGGCGGTCACCGAGATCGCTGAACTGAATCAGCCAGGGATTGGGGACAGAGCCGACCGGGGAATAGAGGGAGCGGACGAACCGGGTCAGCGGCACATCCCAGTCAAATAGCCCTACGAATACAAGGATGAGCGCAACGAAGGAGCAGGCAAGAGGCACGAGGCGAGGGGCAAGAGGTGAGACACCAAGAAGCTGGCTTTCTCGCCTCTCGCCCCTCGTCCCTTGCCCATTGCCAGACGAAGTCACGGCACCCAGTCGGCGAGAAAGACATTAAACTCACCAGGGGTCTTGGTCCCGCGGTCGGACACCCAAACCAGACTGGTGCCATCCGGAGAGAACATGGGAAAACTGTTGAACTGTCCGTCGAATGTGAGCCGTTCAAGGCCTTGGCCATCCTCGCCGATCGCGTAGAGATGGAAACTGGGTCGGCCTCCTTCGCCTTTGGTCTCCACATTCGAAGAGAACATGATCCTCTGGCCATCGTGAAAATAGAAGGGCGAGAAATTCGAGGCACCGTTCGACGTGACCTGGCGCTTGTCGCTGCCATCCGCATTCATCACATAGATTTCAAGTTGTCCAGGCTCCACCAGCTTTTGCTTGAGTAAATCCTGGTACTTCTCAATCTCCGCCTGCTCGGTGGGATGCGAGGCCCGATATACGATGCGCTTGCTATCCGGCGAAAAAAACGCCCCTCCGTCGTAGCCGATCTCGTTCGTCAGCCGTCGAACCCTGGAACCATCGAGGTTCATGGCATAGATATCCAAATCTCCGTCTTTCACAGACGTCCAAATGATCGTCTTACCGTCCGGCGACACCGTGGCCTCCGCATCGTAGCCGGATGAAGAGGTCAACCGCTGCATTTCCTGGCCATCAATACGCACAGCGTACAGATCGTAATCATCCAACGCCCAGCGGTAGGCCCCTTCCCGCTTCGGCTTCGGCGGACAGTTCGGCCCCGTCGCATAGGTCGATGAATAGAGCACGCGGCGATCGCCGGGGAAAAAATAGCCACAGGTGGTGGCGCCCGTGCCGGTGCTCACCAAACGGACAGTATTACTTTCTAA
>JBDSKU010000071.1:0-4684 GCA_039916745.1 Nitrospiraceae bacterium | reverse complement strand
AGATGCCCTCTTGCAATACATTCTTAGGTTAGGAAGAGAGAGATCTATACGATGGGACAAGCACCACCTACACAGACTGGATACGACCTTGCCACCGTCGCCGGCGGTTGCTTTTGGTGCCTCGAAGCGGTCTATGACCAGATGAAGGGTGTGGTGTCTGTCGAGTCCGGTTACACCGGTGGCCAGATGGATCATCCGACGTATGAAGCGGTCTGTAGCGGCAGGACTGGACATGCAGAAGCCGTTCGTATCACGTTCGACCCCACCGTTGTCAGTTATCGTGAGTTGCTCGAAGTGTTTTTTGTCATCCACGATCCTACGGCACTCAATCGTCAGGGGCATGATGTCGGCTCACAATATCGATCGGCGATTTTCCATCATACGCCTGCGCAGAAGCAGGTCGCGGAGGATGTCATTGCAGCGACGACGAATGAGGGAATCTATCCAGGGCCAATTGTGACGCAAGTTGAGCCCGCGGGGATGTGGTACGAGGCTGAACCCTACCATCAAGAGTATTTTGCTCGAAATCCCTATCAGGGATACTGTACCGCGATTGTTGCGCCCAAGGTCGTCAAGTTCCGCAAGCTCTTTGCCTCAAAACTCAAGGCGTAGCAGGTCCCGATTCTTCTTCGTTCTCTCTGTCGAGCAAGCGGCCGCACGCGCGCTCGCGGGATTGATTGACCTCAGCGCGAGTCGCTATCAGTAGAATGTTTACAGGGGAGGGGTTTGTGTTGTGCCCTGATCGAGAGCGGGGTTCAGGTCACGCGTGATGTTCGTCCAGCCATGCATCCTCGTGCCCCTCTGTCCGGTCCGATGCGCGCAAAGACTTGAAGTTGAATAGTCGTTGGTCCAGAAGAAAAGACAGCGCCACGTTCGAGAGAGCGGCGAATATGCTATCGGTGCAGCCAGGTGACCGCTGCTCCCATTCACGCAACAATTCTTTGACCTCTTGCCGTTTGAGATCCTCCTGTGAGCCGCAGAGATTGCAGGGAATAATGGGAAATGCGCGTAGTTCTGCATACCGAGTCAAATCCGCTTCCCGCACGGCGGCCAGCGGGCGAATGACCACATGCCGACCGTTTTTCGTACGGAGTTTCGGCGGCATCGTCCTGAGCTTTCCGGTATAGAGTAAATTCAGGAACAAGGTTTCCAGAATGTCATCACGATGATGCCCAAGCGCGATCTTGGTTGCGCCTAATTCTGTGGCGACACGGTAGAGGATGCCACGACGGAGTCGTGAGCAGAGCGAGCAGGTCGTCTGCCCTTCAGGGATGAGTCGCTTGACGATTGCGTAGGTGTCTTGTTCCTCGATATGGAAGGGGACTCCAACGTTTCTGAGATAGTCGGGAAGCACATGGGCCGGAAAGCCTGGTTATTTTTGATCCAGATTGACCGCGACAAGATCGAAGTGAATCGGTGCGCGCCGCTGTAAGGCCAGCAATAGGTCGAGCAGGGCGTAACTGTCTTTCCCCCCCGATAGGCAGACCATGATTTTGTCGCCAGCTTCAATTAAACCATAGGTGCCAACGGTTTCTCCGACGAGGTGCAGCAGTTTGGTTCGCAACTGCTCGGTGGCATCATCGAGTTTGAGATATGTCCGGGAAGAGTTTGCCGATTGAGACATAGGCTGGTATTTTACGCGGTCAGCCGTGCGACTGTCGATCTTCACAGAGGGCATTTATGGGACAGGGTGAGATACGCTCAGACGAGAAACTTGAGTCGGTTCTCTTCGTCTGTACCGCGAATATATTCCGCAGTGTGACTGCCGAGTACGCGCTCAAAATCAAACTTGGCGCAAACAGGTCCTATGTCGTCAACTCAGCCGGGATCGCCGCCAAGCCGCAGCCTATGCATGCATGGGTTCAGGGCCGGTTACGAGAGAAGGGTGCTGACCCCACGACACATGTGCAGCGACAGCTCACTCAGGAGCTGGTCGAGGCTGCCGACCTCGTTCTTGCGATGGGGCGAGACCTCCAGGCCTACATTCGGGAACAGTTCGGGCGAGATGTTCCGCTCTTTAATCAAGTCTGTCTCGGTCACGACAAGCCGGTTCTTGATCTGCACGAAGTGATGCCGGAGTGGGAACGCGATCCTGAACGGGCGCGCGCCTATGTGTGCTCAGTGATCGATATGATTTGGGCTACGGCACCGGCCCTCCTTCCTCGCTTCCGCTAGCCCGGCCTTGCGCCGCATATTGTCTGTGCCGGTTCATTCTTGAACTCGATGGGACTTTTTCTCCACCTAAATAGGCGGCAGTGAGCAGAAAGACTCCCTGAATCGGGGGCAATGCTGAGGCGCGTGCTATAGTAAACACAGCAGCACGTGCAGATTGACCGCGCGGGATATGGCATTGATGCACCGATTACAGCTTCAGGCTCTGACAGCTTCTGACGGCCCTCATCACGAGCCGGAATGGGTCTCGTGGCCGGACGAGAAGATTCTGGCCCTTCCCATGTGCCGCCTAGGAGTCACCCTTGACGGGGCCTTCCTGTCAGAACAGATCATGCAACTCTACGCCGAACTCGAAGCCAGACAGCTCACATTCCGACCTCACTTTTGGTTGTCAAACGAATGGTTTACCCCCGATGGCGTGCCGGGGATTGCGATCCCGTTTTACCTGGCCCACCCCCGCCTCGCGAAACTCGAAATGGGGCAAATGCTTGAAGTCGAAGGAGGGACCGCAGAATGGTGCATGCGTATCTTGCGGCACGAGGCAGGTCATGCGATCGAGAATGCCTATCGTCTTCGCAGGCTTCGCAGCCGACAACAAGTCTTTGGCCGCTCGTCCGATCCCTACCCCAGATATTACAGCCCCAGGCCCTATAGTCGGAGCTTCGTGCGTCACCTCGACGTGTGGTACGCGCAAAGCCATCCGGATGAAGACTTTGCGGAGACCTTCGCGGTCTGGCTCACGCCCGATTCGACATGGGCCGACCGCTATAAGGGATGGCCGGTTCTCAAGAAGCTTCAGTATGTGAATGGGCTCATGCAAGGGTTGGCCGGTGCCCCGCCCAAGGTGGTGACGAACGAGGAGATCGATCCGTTGCCAGTCTTGAGGAAGACCCTGGGCGAGCATTACGAGCGAAAGCGGAAGCACTATGGGATTGAACGGAAATCGTTTTACGATCCAGACTTGAAGCGACTGTTTTCCGATGGGCCTGCCCATGCCGACAAGATGAGCGCTGCGACCTTCTTGAACCGGTTCAGAAAAGAGGTGCGCCGCAAAGTCGCAGCCTGGACCGGCGAGTATCAATACACAATCGATCAGGTGCTCGAGGACATGATCCAGCGCTGTCGGCAGCTTCATTTGCGGCTTCCACTTGCGGAAGAGCAGGCGAAGCTGGACTTCACGATTTTGTTGACCGTCCACACGATGAACTACTTGCGCAGCGGGCGACATAAGGTGGCGGTATGAGACGGCTTCGAATCCTTGTCCTGATGCACGAAGACCTGGTTCCCCCAGATCCCCTTCATGGGCAGGAGATCACGGGCGCCGCGTGGAAGACGGAATATGATGTGGTCTCCACGCTCCGCAAGCTTGGACATGACGTCAAGCCGCTAGGGGTCAAAAGTGATCTCGGGGTGCTTCGCTCAGCCATCGAAGATTGGAAGCCTCACATCGCCTTCAATCTGCTCGAAGAGTTCGACGGGGTGGCCGTGTACGACCAGAATGTCGTCTCGTATCTTGAACTACTGCATGTACCCTATACCGGATGTAATCCGCGCGGGTTGATGCTCGCACGCGATAAGGTGCTGTCTAAAAAGTTGTTCTCCTTCCATCGAATTCCATTCCCCGATTTCATGGTGGTGCCACAGGGGCGGGCGGTGAAGCGGCCGAAGTGGCTGTCGTTCCCATTGATTGTGAAGTCGGTGACCGAAGAGGCTTCGCTGGGTATCTCCCAGGCATCCATTGTCCAGGACGACGAGAAACTCAAGGAACGCGTGGCCTTTATTCACACGAGCGTGGGGACTGGCGCGCTCATCGAACAGTATATCGAGGGGCGCGAACTCTATGTCGGGGTGATGGGGAATGGGCATGTCCACGTCTTGCCGGTGTGGGAGCTGCTCATGGATAAGCTGCCCGATGACGCTCGCCGAATTGCGACCGAACGAGTTAAATGGAGTCGGGCGTATCAGGAGAAATACGGCATTCGGTCAGGCGAAGCCAAGAATCTTCCTGAAGGGAAAGCGGAGGAGATTCAACATCTCGCCAAGCGTGTCTATCGCGCACTTGGCCTGAGCGGCTATGCGCGTATCGATGTGAGAATGGACGCGGAGGGAAATGTCTACGTGCTTGAAGCCAACCCGAACCCACAAATCGCGCACGACGAAGACTTTGCGGATTCAGCAGAGAAAGCCAGCTATACGTATAAAGATCTGTTGCAAGAGCTGATTAACATCGGTCTTCGCTGGCAGCCCGCCAAGGTGGCGTAGCGACCGCTTCCCCCCGCATCTCAGGTCACATCACCATCCCGTCAGAGAATAGGGCTCTGTTTCAGCGTCTGCACCTCATTGACGTGAGACGTTTGAACTAAGGACCGAAGCGGAAGCCGAACAGCAGGGCCACACTCGTGCGGTCTTTTTCGGGGAGTGATGGTGCGAGATTGATGTCGTGGAGATTGACGATCAGCGTTGAGGAGAGCGCGATGTTGTGGGCGGCCTGATATTCGACGGAGAGGCCGAT
>JBDSKU010000070.1:0-2859 GCA_039916745.1 Nitrospiraceae bacterium | reverse complement strand
AGCAATGCTCCGACCACATCACCGAGAACATACCCAGCTCGGTGATATTCGGTTCACGCCCCAAAATCCCGACGATCTTCTGGTACTCTTCGTCCGTCAGGTTATGCTGCGCGATGAGGTCTTTGGTCATTGGCTGGCTCACAGGTCCCATAATTTGGCTTCACACTCTAAGGTTGCTGATTCAAAATCAGAGTCTACTTATGTGCAGGTCGACAGAGCCTAGCCAGCCACCATCTTCAGTGGCTTCTTGTCTTTCTTCAGCGACTCCAGCATCGAGAGGAATATCAGCTTCCCGTCGTCGTTGCCCAAGATCGCTTCCGCGCAACGCTCCGGATGCGGCATCAGGCCCAACACATTCCCCGCGGCATTGACGATTCCGGCAATGTTATCCAGCGACCCGTTCGGATTCGCGTCCGACGCCGACTTGCCCTCCGGGGTGCAATAACGAAGCACGATCTGCGCATTCGCCTGCATGGCCGCGAGCGTGACCGGATCGGTGTAATAATTTCCATCCGCATGAGCGATCGGAACCTTGAGCACCTGGCCTGGCTGGCAGGCGCCGGTGAACGCCGTGGCCGCATTCTCAATCTTCACCGACACATCCTTGCAGATGAAATGCAGCGACTTGTTGCGGAGCATGGCCCCAGGCAGCAACCCGGCTTCGAGCAGAATCTGAAACCCGTTGCAGATGCCGAGCACCATCCCGCCCCCCTTCGCGAACTCCTTCACCAGCCCCATCACCGGAGAAAACCGCGCGATAGCGCCGGTCCGCAAATAGTCGCCGTAGGAAAACCCGCCCGGCAGGACAATCGCATCCAACCCCGCCAGCGAAGTCTCCTTGTGCCAGATCATCTCCACCGACTGGCCCAGCACATCCTTAAAGATATGCTCACAGTCGTGATCGCAATTACTGCCCGGAAACACTACGACGCCAATCTTCATAATTCTAAGAGCCTATAGCCTATGGCAGATAGCTGATGGCAAGAGCCGGTCATACAAGCCAATCGAAGATAGCTTCTGCCGTAAGCCACTGCAATCGGCCATCAGCTCCTATCCCAATTCGTACCGATATTCCTCGACGATCGTATTCGCCAACAACTTTTCACACATGGCTTTCACCGCGGCATCGGCCTTCGCCTTATCCGTTTCGTTCACATCCACTTCCATGTACTTCCCGACTCGCACATTGCCCGCATTCTTGAACCCCAGCGAACCAAGCGCATGCTCGATCGCCTTCCCCTGCGGATCCAAGATTCCCTGTTTTAACGTCACATGAATTTTGGCTTTCACGAATTCCCCCTTAACTCTTCCTACACTCCTCGACGAAGGACGGCATGGATGCTCCACGTGCGCGCGTCGAAAATCCTACGCGCTCCGCGAGCACCGAGAGCAGTCATGTCGCACTTCCCCCCTCACGCTCCTGCTCGGATGCTTTGGTCTGTCTGTCCACGTATCTCCTGATCCAGAAAATCCCTGCGATCGTCCCGAATCCACCAAACACAAGCGCCACGAACGCCCAGCGCCAGGGCGACTCGTTCAAGCGATAGGCCATCATGCCCACCACCGCCGCCCACACCACAATGGACGCCACCAACCCGTAATTCATGAACAACCGCAAAAAACCCTTCACAGCTCTCCCCTCTTCACTTCTTCCTTCCCTCCCATAGAGGAAGGATTTGGCAACTCTAGAGGGGACGGAGGGGTTGGCTTCGACTGCGCGCGTCGAACGAGCACATTCAGATCGTGCGCGTTCCGCGAGCAAAGAAGCCGGCCCCTCCGTCCCCTACGGTCCCTCACCCACAGACTCGCTTCAATACTTCTTGATACGCCTCTTCAATCTTCCCCAAATCCTTCCGAAACCGATCCTTGTCCATCGACTCCTTCGTCGTCTGGTCCCAAAATCGGCAGGTGTCCGGCGAAATCTCATCGGCCAGGATCAGCTGGCCGTTGTGCAGCCCGAACTCTAATTTGAAATCGACGAGGATCATCTGACGCTCACGAAAGAACGGCTGCAACACACTATTCACCTTCAACGCGAGCCGCTTGATCTCCGTCATGTCCTCCGGTGTCGCCAGCTTCATCAGTCGAATATGTTCATCGGCAATAAGGGGATCACCCAGCGCATCGTTCTTGTAGTACCACTCCACGATGGCCGGCTCGATCGGATCGCCCTCTTTCAACCCCAGCCGCTTCGCCAAGCTGCCGGCCACAACGTTGCGAACCACCACTTCGACCGGCACGATGGCCACCTTCTTCGTGAGTAATTCGCGGTCGCTCAGTCGCTCGACAAAATGCGTCGGCACACCAGCCTGCTCCAGCAACCGGAAGAGCCGCTCGGATATCTTGTTGTTGACGACGCCCTTTTCGACGATGGTCCCGCGCTTCTGCGCATTGAACGCCGTCGCATCGTCCTTGAAGTACTGGACGACCTGATCCGGCTTGTCCGTCGCAAAAATTTTCTTAGCCTTACCTTCGTAGAGTAGCTCACCTGTCGCCATAATTATGCCTCAACTGCGGTCGCATTCACTGAGCCAACACCTCGATGATCTCGTCCAAGGATCTGACCGTCCCCAGCAAGGTCGGATGACCGAACCGCCAGTTATGCCGGTACTCCTTCACCTTCTCCAATGCCAGAATCAAACCCTGAAAGTCTTCCAGCCGTGACGTTTCGAAATAGGTAATGAAGTCCAGATCATCGAGGCCCGTCGCATGATAGAGCTTCCGCTTGACCGTCTTGTGGTAGGGCAACGACGCCTCAGTATGTTCCTGCATCATCGCGGCGCGCTGCTCCTGTGAAAGGGACCACCAGTCCGCATCCTTCCGGATCGGGATCACGATTACATAGGGCTTGGGACCAGG
>JBDSKU010000069.1:0-3644 GCA_039916745.1 Nitrospiraceae bacterium | reverse complement strand
GCATGGAGTCCGACCAGATTGAGCCTTTCAGCTTGGTCTCAGAGCTGAGATTTCTCACCCAAACTCTTGAACAGATCAGTCAGTTGCAGATTCATGTAGAGATTGACCCGTCGGCAGAGAAAATTCTGACCGGCGAAGAAGCGCGTGAACTCGTCACGATCGCGAGAGAGGCCTTGAACAATTGCGTCCAGCACGCCCAGGCCACACGAGTCGACGTTGCCCTTCGGCATATCGGCTCACGGGTTCGCCTGAGTATTCGCGACAACGGATCTGGCTTCGACGTCACAGAAGAACAGACAGCGGGCGTTGGATTTGCACAGATGCGGGATCGGGCTCGGAGGATCGGGGGGCACCTGAACATCGAGTCCACCATTGGTCAAGGCACCTGCGTCACCGCAGAGGGTCCTCAAATAAAGGATATCGACATCATGGGATTACGCACCGAAGCAGCGAAGACCTCCGGCAAGCAGTCTCAACTACTGGAGCCTTAGCAAAAGATGAAGACGCGAACATTTCAGGCCGGCAAGGACTATGATCAGCAGGGAGTTTCTGAATGACCCGCACAGAAGACCAGTGCCAAGGAGCCAGCAGATATGCCCATATGGCTCTTTCATCTCTCATCAATACGGTCACCTATCGCGGTCTACTCGTGAATGACTTGGAGGTGCTACTGTGATCTTCCGTGGCCCCGAAAGCCTCCAGTACCCATCTCGAAAAGAGTTTCAGCACTTGGGCGAGATCATGCACCAGGTGAGAAGCATTCAACATCGAGAGCAATTACCGATGTTGGCTGCATGTTTTGACACGATCGCGCCTCATGAATATTCCGCGAGTGGGATATTCGATATTTCCAATAAGCAATTACAGCTTGGCCACTCGAATTACGGGAAAGAGCATACCCAGCTCTATGAAACGCAAGGCTACAAGTGGGATCCTGCCATTCACCTCTTAGAAGCCACCCAGATCGGAACCGTCTCGAGTGAGGACCTCCTCGATCTTGAAATCTCGAAGGAAGTAGTTGGCCTCAAACTAGACGCAGGGATTAAGGAATGCTTGACGGTCGGAGTGCGCGGGGCATTAGGCCTATGCACCTATTTTGCGTTCAGCAATTTTGATCAGCAACTGATGAATAAGTTCAGGACCATGATGCAGATTCTTGGCCCGCACCTCCATCTCGCCTACATACAAGCAACTTCGTCGACAAACGATTGTCGACCTCTCCTACAAATACCTTCCCTCACAGCTCGAGAAGAAGAGATCATGCGTTGGGTCGCGGAAGGAAAGACCAATTGGGAAATTTCTATTATCCTGCACGTGAGCCTAAACACAATCAAGTTTCACCTGAAAAACGTATACTACAAGCTCGGAGGGGTTGAGAACCGTTGGGCTGCAGTTGCACAGTGGCAGCGGAACTCATCTGGCCCGACCCCTCTGCACAAGCCCACGTCTCAGGATAACGCTCCTGAAACTACGCCCCCGCCCCTCTAGCGCACACACCTTCGAACAGAATCCACCACAATACCATCACTCAATGCTGCCCCTTGTCTCCCGAGCGGATAGTGCACCCCGTCGAGCATATACGGTGAACGTCTGGTTTACGATAGACTATGCGCCAACCGTCATGGCCGGACAGTTGCCGACAACCTCCGCGTGCCCTGACTCCTGAGAGACAAACTGACTTCTCCGTCTAAAGGTGACAGACAAATTTTCAGGCGTCATCAGAAAGCCAAAGTGTTCCTCGACAGGCTTCGCACCCTCTAATTTTTCAACGGAAAAGTTTCGGAAGAGCATGGCCATTGCAGACTTCATTTCCAACAATGCTAAATTGCGCCCAGGACACAATCGGGGACCTGCGCCAAAGGGCACAAACGCTTTGGGATTATGCCCCTCCTCTTGACCACCATGAGAAGCAAGCCAACGCTCTGGCTGAAACTGATCAGCTGCCGTAAACTCACGTTCCTGCATCCCGCACTTGCGAGTGAGGAGAAAGATCGCCGTGCCTTCAGGAATATGTACTCCACCCAACTCCACATCCTTATTGGTTCCGAGAAACAGGATAGGGAATACAGACTTCAGGCGCATCGTCTCGAACGACACCGCCTCCAGATACGTAAGGCGCTCGGCATCGCGCATGTCATGCAGCATGTTGACAGGGCCCAACACCTCATCTAGCTCCTGTTGAACTCGAAGCTGAATATCGGGGTATTCGGTCAAGAAGTGAAGCATCCAGGCCATCGTCGCAGCAGTAGAATCTTCGCCCCCGATCAGCATGGTCAGAACATTGCCGAAGATCTCCTCATCGGTGATGTCGGCTCCATCAACATCCCGTGCCGCAAGCATGGCCTCCAAGAAATTTGTTGGATGCGTTGCCAGCTCAGGGTTCTGCGCCAACCGCTCACGGCTATGGGCAATGAATTCCGTCAGGGCCTTGCGGATGGCCACGAGCGCATCGTCTAACGCGCGGTCTGCCGGAAGTTTTACAAAATGCCAATACGGGAAGGGCGCGTTGATTCTCCGATTGACCATGGGAAACACTTTCTCAAGGTGCCGCTGAATATCGTCGCCCTTCCCCTCCAACGTATTCACATCGTACCCAAACGCGAGATTGCTGGTGACATCAATGGTGTACCGCATCAGATCTTCTTGCACATCGATCGGAACACCATCTGTCGTTGCCTGATCCCACCGCTTCCGCAATCGCTCCGTCACTTTCATCAATGTCGGGAAAAAACTCCTCAGATGTGTGGTGTTCAACGCCTGCATGGCCGTACGCCGCTGTCTAAGCCATTGTTCGCCCTCCGCTGAGAACACCCCATCGATTCCCATTTCTTTAAGGACAGGCTCTATCGACTCAAGACGACGGTACGCAGCCGGGCGCTTGCGCAACACCTCATTGATGAGATCTGTGTCGGAAATAGCCACCACGGTCTTCTGCGCGATCCGAAACTTATAGATCGATCCATAGGTACCGGACCATTGTTCAAGAATCGAGTGCAACTGCTTCAAATCAAGCTGCAGGATATTTCCCAATATCGGCAGCCCATCCGGCCCAGGAAGTTCTTTGAGTGTCCGATGGGAATGAACGGACGTCGACCGCGCTCCTTCCTTAGTGGCAGATGTAACGTGAAAAGGACATGTCGCCTGAGCAGAAGTATCCATGATGCCTCCTCCTTGGCACTTCCTCTGCACGTGAGGAAGATGAGTGAACGACCGATATCTTTTCTTTGCTGCCACCTAACCTACTTCAACGAACGCCAGGCTAAGACAATTATGTATGGAGGGGACCTACCCGAACGGGTAGGTCCCCTCCCGCCCACTGTCGAGTATCTTGCCCACATCGACTAGGAACCACACGCATTCAAGACGCGTCTTGAGTCCCTCACGAGAAGGAGGATGCCATGACAGCTCCCATACTCCACCAATCACATACCGTTGGCTTGCAATCAGTCCTGGAAGTCCTGCGACACAGAAAGACGCGTCGCTTCGGATGTGGAATGGAAATTCCGGAAGGCCCACTTCGTTTCCAAAGTCAGCTCCCTCCGATTCCCTTGTCAAAAGAAGAGTTGCATTACTTGCTTTTCGCAGGGGTCGGCCAAACGGGCATGCATCTAGCCGATATGCAGTACGCCCCTCGGCGCGGGGGG
>JBDSKU010000068.1:0-4295 GCA_039916745.1 Nitrospiraceae bacterium | reverse complement strand
GATCTGTTGGATAATGCGGGATGACATTGGCCGTCGAGAAGGCCAGCATAAAGTCGCCGCTGCCATGCCGCGCGGTAGAGCCGGTGCGGGCCAGCCCGAGTGCTGCACGTTTCGCCAGCCGCGTAAGTTGACGGCCATCGAGCGGAGCATCGGTGGCGATGATGACGATGATCGAGCCTTCGCTTTGCCCTGGTGACAGCGCCTGCGCAACGGGAGGGACCGCCTCATAGAGCCGTCCGACTGGAACGCCTCCGACCACCAACTCAGACCGTCGTCCGTGGTTCGCATTGACGAGCACGCCAACCGTATACCCGCCCTCGGTCTCTGACACTCGCCGTGACGAAGTCCCGATGCCTCCCTTGAATCCATAGGACACCATCCCTGTTCCAGCGCCGACAGTGCCTTCCTGTACAGCTCCGGATGAGGCATTGTCGATCGCCTTGACCACATCTGCTTCCGAAACATGGCGCCCTTGAATGTCGTTCAGCCGTCCATCGTCGCATTCGGCGACTACCGGCGTCAGAGTATCGTCGGTAATGCCGATCTCCGGATAACGTGCGATCATCCAGTTCATGACCCCGTTGGCGACCCGCGGCACGTTCAACGTATTGGTGAGGGCGATCGGATATTCGAGGAAGCCAGATTCGCTGACCCAGGCAAGGCCGGTCATCTCACCGGTTCCATTGAGGACGAACGAGCCGGCCGGTACTTTCTTGTGCCACACATCGTCGCGAGGGATGACGACTGTCACACCGGTGCGCACCGGACCATGGCCTGGTACGAGCGCTCCTTCGCCGGTCACGAGCGTGGTCTGTCCGACTTTGACCCCTGCGACATCGGTGATGGCGTTCTGCGCGCCAGTCGAATATTGCCCGATAACTATTCCTAGGTCACGGACTCGCTGACGCGGCTCAGGACCGTCGGCTGCGCCTGCTGATAGGCATCCACAGAACATAGCCACCCAGGCTAAAATTGCGACCGTATTACGGCTAGGCGTCATAGCTGGATCCTCGATGTGGAATTTCGACGTCAATGCCAGGATGTTCGGTTTGAATGGCTGTGCCAAGTGACAACGCCTGTTTCTCTTCGCCATGCACGATGAAGACCTTGGCCGGCAATGGATTGATGGCCCGAACATAGGCCAGAAGATCGTTGCGGTCTGCATGGGCCGAGAGCCCGTTGAATGTGACGATCCGCGCTCGGCGTGGCGTAGGGACGCCAAAAATAGGCACGACCTCCCAGCCTTCGACGAGTTTGCGTCCGAGGGTATGCTCGGCTTGAAAGCCTACGAAGACGATCACGTTCGCTTCGTCTTGAATCGCATGCTTGAGATGGTGCACGACACGACCGCCCTCGCACATGCCGGACGCGGAGATAATGACGCAGGGACCCTTCATCTTGTTCAGGCGCAGGCTCTCTTCCGGCGAGGAGACAAAATGGATATAACGGGATGCGAAGAGGTCTCCGGAGGACGTGAACGTTTTGGTCGTTTCTTCGTCGTAGCATTCCGGGTGGCGACGAAAGACCTCTGTGGCTCGCGAGGCCAGAGGTGAGTCGATATAGATCGGAATGGGATCGAGGCGACCCTCACCGACGAGTTCCTTGATTCGCATGACCAAGTCCTGAGTCCGCCCAACGGCAAATGCCGGGACGATAATCTTGCTCTTGTGGGTTTTGGCGTGGGTGAGGAGGCCCAGCGCCTTCTGTTTCATGAGCTCACGGTCGGCTTCGTGCAGGCGATCGCCGTAGGTCGACTCAAGAATCAACACGTCGCAGGGCTGGGGTGGTTCGGGATCGCGGAGAATCGGCATGTTGGAGCGGCCAAGATCTCCGCTAAAGAACAGGGTGGTTGTATTGCCCCGCGCCGTATATTTCACTCGAATGGCTGCCGACCCTAAGATATGGCCTGCGTCATGAAAGCTTGCGGTCACACGGGGAGAGATCTTGAGCAGATCTCCGTACCGCGTGCCTTCGAAACGGCGGACAAGCTTGCGAACGTCGTCGGTATTGTAGAGTGGCCGGACAGAGGCTCTTCCCCTCCGGTGCTCCTTCTTGTTGACGTAACTACAGTCACTCACTTGCACGTGCGCGGAGTCTTCCAGCATGAGTTGCGTTAAGTCGGCGGTGGCTCTGGTGAGGAAGACTTTTCCCGAGAATCCATGCTGTGGAAGAACCGGGAGGGCGCCGGAATGGTCGACATGGGCATGAGACAGCAAGACGGCATTGACTGACTTGGGATCGAAACCCATGTCTCGATTCTGTTCAAATGCCTCTTCTCGGCGTCCCTGAAATAGCCCACAATCGAGCAACAGCCGGCATCCGGGCAGTTCTACCATGTGGCGACTGCCCGTGACGGATCTCGCTGCGCCGTGAAAGGAGAGTTTCATGATGGTATCACGCCATTGTGGCGTCCGATCAGGTCCCAGGCTTCCTCGGCTGTTTCGGCATAGTGAAACAACTGTAAATCTTGTTGAGCGATGAGTCCGTTATCGAGAAGCCATTGCCAATTGATCACGCGTTCCCAAAAATCTCGCCCAACCAACACGACCATGACGCTGTTCGTCTTGCCGGTTTGGATGAGTGTCAGCGTTTCGAATACCTCATCGAGCGTGCCGAATCCTCCTGGAAATGCGACGAGCGCCTTGGCGCGGATCAAGAAATGCATTTTCCTGATCGCAAAGTAACGGAACTGAAAACTCAGCCCTGGCGTAATGTAGGGATTCGGATGTTGTTCATGCGATAAGGTAATGTTCAAACCGATTGACTTGGCTCCCACGTCTGCGGCGCCACGATTGGCCGCCTCCATGATGCCGGGCCCTCCGCCGGTCACAATCACATAGTCGCAGCGGCCGTCGATTTGGCAGGTCGATGAGACCAGGCGCCCGAACTCACGAGCCATGTCATAGTATTTCGAGAGGGTGAGTTGTCGTCGCGCAATCGCGACCCGTTGCTGCTGGGTTGAGTCGTTCGGGGCTCGAGCCGCGTCCCTCTCTGCTGCGTGGAGTGCATCATTCGCCGCAGTCGGTTCCTGTAGTCTTGCGCTGCCGAACACGACGATGGTCGATTGTATGCCCTCTTCGCGTTGGATCAACTCGGGCTTTAAGAGTTCCAGCCCAATGCGGACGGAACGAAGCTCTTCCCGTTGGAGAAACTCTGAATCGCGATCGGCTAGAATGTAGGAGGGGTCGGGGGTGCTTGAATCTGAACCAGACAGAGGACTCATGAGGGCGATTATAGCTGGCGCATAGACGTCCGGCAATTCATGATGTGAAGCGTCGGCCTAGAAGGGCCAAAACCACACGATTGGCTCATCTGTGGTTCGTCGTGAAAATCCGTAGGCGCGCACGGCCCACTGGGGATCGAATACCACCTGAAATTGTTCGGGAGTGATTCCGGTCTTATTGAGGGTCATCGTTGGGGCATACGGCAAAATCAGTCGGGCGATGGCGCCGAAGTCGAGCGCTGCGGACTTGGTATCGCTCCAATTGTAAAGTGCCACGACGCCGAATTCAGATTCTGTGACTTCATCCGGAGCTCCGATGTGATCAGCCAGCTCGAGCATCGTCGTCTCTCCGATACGGATAAAATTGACCTGTTCCGAAGTCACAACGTCGTTGAAGACCACTCGGCGGACGCTACATCCAGCACAGAGGAGAAGGAGGGAGAGCGCGCCGATGACCAGCCTGATTGAGGGGAAGCATGCTGCCACGTTAGTCACCAAAGGGCCACAATCGGAATTGTGTGCGGCCAGTTCGCTTCCCGTAGACCACTTCCTCGGCAATCCCATTTCGGTTGAAAAACACATAGAGGTTATCGCTCTTGATATCCATCCGAATGAAATTGAGTAATATGAGCAACATCGCAGGCGATTTCCCATCGTAGTAATAGTAGTGAAAAATCTCGCGTTCGTAGCCCCGGACAATGCGATCTGGCGCGCCGATCATTGAGACGACTTCTGCCATAGTCGTCGTGCCTTTTTTAATGCGAGAAATGGCCTCTTCTTGAAGCGGCTCGCCTATTGTCCCCCTGGTCACGACACAACCTTGGGTGAGAGTCATCACGAGGACGATGATGATACCAAACATTGGTTTGAACGATACCACGAGTACTCCTTGGTTAAGCTTCGTGAGGACGATCCTCTAATCCTTTGTGGCGTGCCAGAACAAAATCGGTTTCAAATATGGCATAGGATGATGGCGTGAGTCCCACTCGACGGTACACAGCCTGGGCCAAGCTGTTTCTCTCCTCGACGTAGAGACGAACTCCGCACACATTCGGGCTTGTCTTGGCCCTGG
>JBDSKU010000067.1:0-5990 GCA_039916745.1 Nitrospiraceae bacterium | reverse complement strand
GCTTATATATGAGGCGTACTGTGGGCGCGCATTTCAGTGGACCATGCGTCCGTCACCTAGTTGCTTGGATAACGTAAGGAGAAGAGCCGATGGTACCTACGCAGATGTTTCTGACGCGAGGCGTTGGAGTCCATAAAGAAAAACTGGCCTCCTTTGAGCAAGCCTTGCGTAGTGCTGGCGTTGCCTATTGTAACCTCGTCACGGTGTCGTCGATTCTTCCGCCGAATTGCAAAATTATCCCGCGCGCGCGCGGCGAGAAATTACTGAACCCCGGTGAAATCACGTTCTGTGTGATGGCGCGGTCGGAAACGAATGAACGGAATCGCCTGGTCTCCGCGTCGATTGGCTTGGCGATCCCGACGGATCGCCGGACCTATGGATATCTGTCCGAGCACCATGCGCATGGCGAAACTGATGAAGAGACGGGTGAGTATACGGAAGACTTGGCGGCACAGATGTTGGCTACGACGCTTGGAGTCGAGTTCGATCCGAATATCGCGTGGAAAGAACGGGAACAGGTCTTCAAGATGGCTGGCAAGATCGTGCGGACGCTCAACATCACCCAGTCTGCTGTTGGGAAACCCAATCGCTGGACGACCGTGATCGCGTTGGCCGTGTTCATTCCCGAAGAGAATATCCCCAAACGGCGTCGGTAGCCCTATCGAGTGAGTGAGCGCCCATGACGTTTCCTGCCGGATGGGAAGGGATCGACCAGAACTTCCTTGGGCTTGAAGAGCCTTGGTGCCATCCTGATCAGGCGGGCGTCTATGTCCTCCCTGCGCCCTACGAACATACCTCCAGCTATGTGTTGGGATCCGATCGAGGGCCATCATCGATCATTGAGGCGTCCCAACAAGTCGAGTTATACGACGAAACACTTCGTTGTGAGCCCTATCGCGAATGGGGCGGGGTCGCTACCATTCGCTCGCTCGACCTTGGTGGCAAAGTCGATCGGCTGGCGGTGGATGCAATCGATGCATTCGTCACACCTCATGTCGGGACCGGTCGGTTTATCGTTACCTTAACCGGGGAGCATACCGGTGCGTTGGGGGCGATCAGAGCCCATGCCCGTCGCTATCCTGACTTGTGCGTGGTGCAAATCGATGCCCACGGCGATTTGCGGAAAGCCTACCAGGGAAACCCCTATAGCCACGCCAGCGTCATGGCTCGCGTGGTCGATGACGGGTTACCGTTGGTTCAAGTTGGGATTCGTTCAATCTCTCCAGAGGAAATTGAACGTATTCAGAGCACCGACCGGATTTCCACGTTTTTTGCCGCCGATATTCTTGACCCGTCAGGACCCTACGAGGGCAAGGCCTCTCGCTGGGTTCCTGAGGTGGTGAAGGCCTGTCGCGGGCCGGTCTATCTGACTTTCGATTGTGACGGGCTTGATGCCTCGCTGGTTCCTGCGCTCGGTACTCCTGAACCCGGTGGGTTAGGGTGGTACGATACGCTGAATCTCATCACAGCGTTGGCCAACGGCCCTGGTATCCTCGGGATGGATATCAGCGAGATTGCTCCGATCGAAGGGTTCGTCGCTCCGCAGTTTTGTATCGCCCGCTTGATCTACCGCATGTTGGGGCGAATTAAAGCGGGCCGCCGCGTTCACTGAAATGGCATGCCTACCCTGTGACCGACCAACTTCGTATCAATAAGTTTTTCACACACCATGGCATATGCTCTCGGCGAGAGGCCGATCGCTTGATTGAATCCGGTCGCGTGACCATCAATCAACGGGTGGCTTCCTTGGGAGATAAGGTCAGCCATGAGGACGTCATCGCACGAGACGGACAGGTGATTCCCTGGTGGACGGCCTCGGTCTATATCAAGTATCACAAGCCTGTCGGCGTGACGACAACCAGCGAGTCGCATGTGGCTCGTAACATCATCGCGGAGATCGGCCACCCGGAGCGAATTTTCCCAATTGGCCGACTCGACAAGGACTCGTCCGGCCTCATTCTGCTCACGAACGACGGAGATATCGTGAACGAAATCCTCCGAACCGAGCATGGGCATGAGCGGGAATATGAGGTATCAGTCGATCGCCCATTTGACCAGACATTCGTTGACCGTATGGCTCAGGGGGTCGACATTCTCGACCGTCCGACCAAACCCTGCCGGGTTGACCGGCTCGGTCCCGCACGGTTCCGCATCATTCTGACAGAAGGACGCAATCGACAGATTCGGCGCATGTGCCAAGTCTTGGGGTATCGGGTGCTCATGTTGCACCGTGTCAGGATTATGCATCTGACGCTTGGTGGATTAGCCCCTGGAGCCTGGAAACTGCTCACCGACGAGGAGCGTACACAGCTCTTTCAGGCTGTCGGGCGAGAGAGTAGTCAAGGCGATAAGCGGGTCGGTTGACCCAAAACTACTCCTGACGTAGTACCGCCGCTGGGGTGTCACTGGTCAGTGGAAGCGGGATGGGGCTGTGGCCAGAATTGATCTCGTGTTCGTCCGGGCCCTCAATGTGCTGGGAGGTTCCTCCACGCTGTCTGGTGAAAAAGAGATTCAAGAAGGCGATGAAAAAACTTCCACCCACGAGCAGCAGGCTCGTGCGTTGAATCGTCTTTGTGCCCTCATCGCGCATGTCTTTCGCCACGTCCGCCACAGTGTCCAACAGCCGATCCAGCGCGAGGCTGACCTGACCCATTTTTGGACCTGCATTATCGGCGGCATTTTCCTCCGCTTTTCGCCTGATGGTTTCCCGTTCTGTCGAAGAGACGGCGGTCCATTCCTGCGTCAATAGCTCTACTGTCGTGCTGGCTACCGAAAAATACAGATCGAGACTTCTCCGGACTGCCTCGATATCTTCAGGCTCACTGCGCCCGCTTCGTGAGACGCGGAGCCCGGCGGCTGCGTACCGGTCCACGGCATGCTGAATTCGCGCGCGCTGTACCGGCAATGATTCCGTGATTCGCTCGAAGTCCTTCTGGCTGTCCGCTTCGAGCGCGCGGATAATGGTGTTCCGGTACCGCATGATGTCTGCGGAAATATGAGCAAGATCGGTGGCTCCGAGTGTGTACTCGGTATACATAATGCGTAAATCCTGATCGACGCTGCTCAAGGCTTGTCCGCTGAGCCACCCAAGACCGGCAACCAGGAGGCTGATCAATAGTTGTGAGGCGCTCGGCCGAAATGATCGAATAAAGGTTGTCAGTCCCACTCTGTTCCCCTACTTAATCGAGAATGATTCGTCGATCGACGTGCGGCGTGAGGTTCGGATCGTTCGATACAAAGATCACCGACCAGGGTTCGTCTTTTGAGCAGAGCCGCCGTAAGACGGTCTCGCGCATGGCCGGCTGCATATTGTGGATGATGCCGTCAAAGATCAAAATTTGCGGACGGGCGAGGATCGCGCGTGCGAGTAAAATTCGCATGATATGCGTCGGGGCAAGAATCTTCCCTGGGGCTCGGATGTGGGTCTTGAGTCCCTGCGGGAATGCGTCGACGTCGTCTTCGAGCTCGGTGAAGCGCAATGCCCACCGGACGTCGCCGTAAGGAATATAGGATCGTCCCAGCACGATGTTGTCCTCGATCGTGCCCTCGAACAGGGAGAGCTGGGAGTCGATGATGAACCCTCGACAACGATTGATCGCCTGAAGATCGAGGTGGCGAAGGTCTACGCCGTTGTAACGCAGGACGCCGCCGGTCGGCGCTTCCAGGCCTGCCAAGACTCGTGCGAGCGCCGTTTTGGCTGTCGCCGTACTGGCGTAGACGCCGATTTTTTCGCCGGGGGTGACTTCAAGATTGAAATGTTCGAAGATCGGCGGCAGGCCTGGGTGGATAACCGCGAGGTCTTTGCATGTCACGCGAATACCGTGAATGGTGGGATCTGGCAGTGGGACGGACAGGGTGGCGGAGGCTTGGTCCTTCGGAAGCGAGAAGAGAAAATCAAGCTCGTTTAAACCGGTGAGGAAGTAATAAATATGTCCCATGCGTTTGACGACGGCATCGAAACTCTGGAGGAGTCCACTGACAACAACCTCGGCGGCTACCAGTTGCCCGAGCGTCAATTGGCCGATGGACAGCAACCATCCGGCCGTGGCGAGGAGTCCGCTGTGGGCGACGGCTTGCCAGCCGACCGATCCCAGGTATTGGCGAATCAGAATACCGAATCGAGTTTGTCTGGTTTCGACGTACGACTGGACTAACTCATCGGTCCTTCCCATCAGCAGCGCTTGGCTGTCCGTGGCTTTGAGATGCAGCAGATTGAACGAGATCTCCTGCAGCCAATGCAGAGTGTCGTATTTTGCATGGGACATGTTGATGGTGGCCTTCAGCCCTCCATGCGACATGAGGAAAAAGACGACGGTAAACCCTGCCATGAGCAGTGCGTTATAGAGCAAGAAGTAGGGATGATAAAAGACCAGAATGGTCATGCCGACCGCCCCGCCCACGATGACATTGATCAGGTCAACGAGGAGGACGGAAAGCGCCCGTTGCATAGAGACTGTCTCTATGAAGTAATTGGCATAGCGGGGCTTAAATCCTAAAAATTGTAGCTGGGGCAACTGTTGGGCCATCCCGAGGGCGACGCGAGCGAAGATCCGGCGCTCCAGCACCTCGACGGAGTAGACCTGCAAGGCTCGAAACGCTCCGACGAACATGAGCCCGGCCACCATCACCCCCGCGAGAGTCACAATGGTGATGGGCTGAATGGCGAAGGCAAACGTATTGACGAGCTCTTGGACTGTGAGAGGGACAATCAGGGAGAAGAGTCCGATGGCGAGTGAATAGGAGACGATCAGGGCGAGGATCCGCCGTTCCAAGCGGAAGAGGACGCCCAGACATGCGAGTGTCGATTGAAACAGATTCTGGTGGTGACTGTCCTGATTTTGCACGGAATCCGCTTTCTTCCGGGGCGTGGTCCTGCTTCTCGCCACATCGTGTGGGAGGGGCAGGGTGAGCCGATTTATTGGAACAGGCGCGTCATGCCTCTCACGCTATCAAAGCAGAGAAAGAAAAGCCATTTCTTCTCCATCAGTCTCTTGCGCGATAGGTAACGGGGGTCACGAACGGCGTCGTTCTGGCCCAGGCTCCGATGGCCCATTGGTACAAGGCCTGGGCCTTTTGATAGTCCGCTTTGGCTCGTATGACTTGGCTCTCCGAATCGACCGAATTCCATTCTCGTAAGTTGACGAAGAGGATACTGGTCGCCCCAAGGCTAAATCGGAAACGCTCTCCTTCTTCAAGAGTTTTGGCCAGGCGGAGCGATTCTGCTGCCGCTGCGACACGTTCCTTGGCTCGTTCGAGGGCGGAGAGGGCATTGTCGACATCGATGAGCACTTGTTGCTCGCGGAATTGCTGCATGAAGACAAATCGATCTGCCTTGCCTTGGGCCTCCAGGACTTCGCCGCGACTCTTTCGCTGGAGGATTGGAATTTTGAGCTCCAGCCCAAAGCGGTAGCCGAGCCCCAGCACGAATTTCTCCGGCGCGCGGGCGGGCGCTGCCTCAGCATCCAGGCTGGGGAGGAGGTTGTTCTTGGCCAGTTCCAGATCGATATTGTTGAGTTTGGCTTCGATACCGACTTCCTTGATCTCCGGGCGATCGATCTTTGCTTGGAGTTTATGGGCTTGGATCGTGTCAGGCGCCGGTACTAGCATGGCTGACGGGAAGTTCGGGGCTCGATCCAGATGCGGCGAGACGGGCGCGTTATTATCCCAGAGGAACATGGACAGCTTCAGCTGTTCTTGCTCTACCAGCCGTTGCACGGCGATGGCCACCTCGCGGCGGCGCTGAACCTCTTGATTCGCCTCGACCACGTCGAGCGGCGCGACGGCTCCTGCTTTGGCGCGGCCTTCAACCTGTCGATACCGGTCTTCAGCGACTCCTACGGCCCGGCGCTGCACCTCTGCAAGTTTTACCGCGGTGACCCAATCCCAAAACTGTGTGGCAGCCGCCAGGAACAGGTCCTGTCTCGTTTGAGAGATCTGCACTTCCGCCTTTGGATTGGCCAATTCGGATCGCTGGAGTTCAGCATTTTCTG
>JBDSKU010000066.1:0-4741 GCA_039916745.1 Nitrospiraceae bacterium | reverse complement strand
ATGAGTGGCGCATTGCGGTATTCGGTGAGCAGGGGGAGTAGGTTGCCATGTTGGCGGCGGAGAAAGTCTTCCCACAAGAAGTCGCTGGCGCCGAGGAGCCGCGCGAGCAGGGGAAATGTTTTCTTGTCGCTGATGAAATCGAGCGCCTGCTGTTTGCCCTTCTTACCTGTGTCGGCGACGATGAGATCCAGGAATTGGTCGAACGATTCGAGTGCCTTGCCCGGATCGGGGGCCCACGTCAGGGCATGGGTGAATTGTTTGATGAGCACGGCGGTCAGGCGCAGCTGCTGCTGATCGGCCGGATCGAGCAGCTTCTGCCCATAACGGTTCTTGACGTGGAAACGGTCGTGGAGTTTGGTCCCGTCGTTTTCGAACTGGGCTTTGGTGATGTAGATGTTGCGCATGGCCAGGGCATTGGCGAAGGCATAGAGAAAGGCCGGGGTGTCATCCGACCGGATGTCCATGATCGTGTCCGTCTGGGACTGGCTGTTGTCGAAGGTGATCTGGACGGTGTGGAGGAGCCCCGTGAAGGCGCTCCGTTGTTTCCCCAATCGTTCGACCAGGCGGCGGTTCACTTGTTGGCGGGCCTCTTCGAATTGTCCGGCATCGAGGAGCTGAATCATATGGGTGAGCGCCTCTGCGAGGGCGGTCCGTTCGGGCGCAGAGAAGCGCTCGCCACTCACCGGGTGCACGAGGAAGACATCGACGATCTTCTTGCGGCTCAGGCCTGGGCGGCCTGTGGGACGTTTCGAGGGCCAGGCCGTAGCGGGCCGAGCCGGCTGGGCTGCCGCATCGGCAAAGGTATAAATGCGGCCCTCTTCGATGTTCAAGCCGAAGGCGGAGAGCAGGCCGCAGATCGTGGCGAATTCGGAGAAGTAGTCGTAGGCGACGAGGCTGATTTCCGATTGTCCCGCTTGCTTGTCGAGCACCGAGAGTTCGCAGGGGTGATCCGGGGTGAGGGTGTCGGCAAGCCGGATATGGTGCGCGATGGCCTTCGGTTGAAATCGCTCGAAATACTCGGGGTCCATCCTGAACATGAAGTCCCGCAGCACCTCATCCTCGACATCAGGACAGAGGGGGGCCAAGGTCTTGATCAGGGAATCTCGTGCTCCCGATTTATCCGTCATGGCGACGAGTATAGCCGAAGCGGGCTTCATTGTGTGACTGTGGGATGGCCGGTATAATGCCCGCCCATGACTGAACCTCGCAAGAAGCCGGTCAAGCCTGCTGCTCCACTGTTGCCAAAAACCGGGTCGGCTTCCCGGCTGGACCCCACGCCCATTATCTTAGCGTCGGGTCTGGAGCCGGGCCAGGTCGACGCGATCCTTCGAGCGTATGGACTCAACCGTATCCAGGAAGCCGATGCGAATCTGCAACTGATGGCGGGCGATCCGCATCAGCGGCGCCTGTTGGCAGACATCCTGCCCTTGTTGCTTGAGGCGATTGGCCGGACCGCCGATCCGGATCAGGCCTTGAACCATTGGGAACGGTGGCTCGACAGCGGAGTCAGCCGGTCGGCCATTCTGGAATATCTGCGCAGCTCTCCCCGTATGTTGGACCTGGTCTGTTCGATCTTCGGGAACAGCGACTCGCTGGCCTTCACCCTCATCCGCGATCCTCTGCTGATCTACTGGCTAGCCGAGCAGAATGTCTTGTCCACGGCTCCGACCAGGGTCGGCATGGAGCGGGCGGTCCAGCAACAGGTCGGGCTAGTGCTGGCCACGGAGCTCAAGCTGGATGCGCTCAGGCGGTTCCGCCGCCGCGAGATGTTGCGTATCGGTGTGCGCGATCTGCTTCGCCTGGCGGATGTGGTGGAAACCACAGCGTCCCTTTCAGATCTGGCGTCGATCCTGATCGACGAGGCCTATCGCATTGTGGATGCCGATCTACGAGCCCGGTATGGCGTTCCCATGCATAAGAATCGGCAGGGGCGGTGGGTGGAGACCGGCTTCACCGTCATCGGGATGGGGAAGCTGGGCGGGCATGAGTTGAACTACAGTTCCGACGTGGATGTGCTCTATGTCTGCGAATCCCATGAGGGGGAAACCAGGCCGGTTGTATCAGGACGCACGAAATCGAAAAGCCCAGCGCAGGGCGGGATTTCCAACGAGGAATACTGTGAGCGTCTGGCGCGCGATCTGACGAAAGTGCTGACCGAACAGACCCACGAAGGGTTCGTCTATCGGGTGGACCTCCGCTTGCGAGGGGAAGGTACGGTGGGACAGCTCACTCGTTCGCTGGACGACTATGCCAAATACTATCGGACGAGAGGCCAGGTCTGGGAACGGCTGTCCCTGCTGAAGGCCTGGCCGGTGGCCGGGTCCATGACGGTCGGGAAGGCCTTCATCAAGATGGTGCAACCGTTTGTGCTGGCCCCTTCGTCGAAACGGCTGGACGTCGAGCAGGGGCTCGCGGTGGTGAACGAGGTGCGATCGGTCAAGGAGAAGATCGATGCAAAGATGGCGGAGCGCGGGCATGAACAGCGCAATGTGAAACTCGGTGTCGGAGGCATTCGCGAGATCGAGTTCTTCGTGCAAACGATTCAGGTGCTGGCGGGGAGTCGGGTGCCGGCGCTCCTCGACCGCAGTACGCTCGGTGCGCTCAAGCGATTCGTCCGTCTCAAGCTGATTTCCGGCAAGGAGCGGGATGGGCTGACCGCTGCCTATGTCTTTCTCCGTGACGTGGAGCACAAACTACAGATGGTGCACGATCTACAGACGCATTCGCTCCCGGATCAAGAAGACGAACTCGAACGCTGTGCAATCCGAATGGGCTATGACGGGACCGATCGGCCGAGTGCGCGCACAGAATTTCAAGCCGACCATGCTGCCCACCGCACTCTCGTGCATGACATCTTCCGTTCGTTCTTCGAGGACCCGAAGACCTCTCCTCACTTCAAGGCAACTCTTCGCGTTACGGTCGCAATAGGTTAGCGAGTAGCAGGCGGCTCCTCGGCGTAGCGCAGGTCGCGCTCGCTGGAGAGGGACAAGTAGGATTCTCCCCATTGGCGCGGACTGTCGAGGCCCCAGATTTCTTCGATACCGATGGGCTTGAACCGCAGGCCATACATCCCTCCATAGACCAAGTGTGTCAGCCCCGCCCCCGAGTCTTCGACTAACTGGGCATGAGCCTGGCACGCAGGCGATGTGTTATCGTCGCTCCAGCCAGTGACCCAGTACCATTCCCCGGCGGGGTTCCGGTCGTAGAGCTTTACTTGTACGACCGGTCGAGCAGGGCGTATCTCCTTGAACCGGCCAAAGAAGCTGGTCTCGCAATTTTCATTTGATTCGACTTCGATAAACACAGGGGACATCCTTCAGACTCGTAGTTGCCGAGGCTCATTCTAACGCGATCCGAGTCATGAAACACAAAGGCCCCAGCGGGATCACCGCTGGGGCCTTCGTTGAGAACTCCGAGCTATCAGCTAGACGCTAGTAGCTCTTTGTTTGTTCTTAGTACATGCCTTCCATGCCGTGGTTGTGACCACCTGCACCGCCGGCTGCTTCTTTCTTCTCTTCTGGCAACTCGGTGATCATGACCTCGGTCGTGAGCATCAAGCCCGCGACGCTCGCGGCGTTCTGCAACGCACACCGAGACACCTTGGTCGGATCGATGATGCCGGCCTTGATCATGTCCACATATTCCTCGGTCGCGGCGTTGTAGCCGACGCTGAGGTTCTTGTCGTTCCGGACCTTCTCAACGATGACGGAGCCTTCCATTCCAGCGTTGAACGCAATCTGGCGGATCGGCTCTTCGAGCGCACGGCGGATGATGTTGACACCCACCTGCTGCTCGGAGTTCAGCTTGAGTGAATCCAAGGACGTGATGCAACGGAGATAGGCCGTTCCGCCGCCCGGGACGATGCCTTCTTCGACGGCTGCCTTGGTGGCGTGCAATGCGTCTTCGACGCGCGCCTTCTTTTCCTTCATTTCGGTCTCGGTCGCGGCGCCGACGTTGATGACGGCCACACCGCCTACGAGCTTCGCGAGGCGCTCCTGGAGCTTCTCACGATCGTAGTCCGAGGTCGTCTCGTCGATCTGCGCTTTGATCTGCTTCACGCGGCCTTCGATCTTCTTCGGATCGCCAAAGCCTTCCACGATCGTGGTGTTGTCCTTGTCGACCGTGACGCGCTTGGCGCGGCCGAGGTCGGTCAACTTCACGTTCTCAAGCTTGATGCCGATGTCTTCCGAGATCACCTGGCCGCCGGTGAGGATTGCGATGTCTTCCAGCATGGCCTTGCGGCGATCGCCGAAGCCAGGGGCCTTGATGGCGGTCACGTTGAGCGTGCCACGGAGCTTGTTCACCACGAGGGTGGCCAAGGCTTCGCCTTCCACGTCTTCCGCGAGGATGACGAGGGGCTTGCCCATCTTGGCAACCTGCTCGAGAACCGGGAGCAAGTCCTTCATGCTGCTGATCTTCTTTTCAGAGATGAGGATGAGGGGATCTTCCATGACCGCTTCCATCCGCTCGGCGTTGGTCACGAAGTACGGGGAGATGTAGCCACGATCGAACTGCATGCCTTCGACCACGTCCAACGAGGTGGTCATGGACTTGGCTTCTTCGACGGTGATCACGCCATCCTTGCCGACCTTCTCCATCGCTTCTGCGATGAGGTCGCCGATGGTCTTGTCATTGTTGGCTGAGATCGTCCCGACCTGGGAAATCTCGGTCTTGTTCTGGCAGGGCTTGCTGAGTTTCTTCAGTTCACCGATCACCACTTCGACTGCCTTGTTGATTCCGC
>JBDSKU010000065.1:0-3187 GCA_039916745.1 Nitrospiraceae bacterium | reverse complement strand
GGATGTTAGTGGTGTATCGGATCGGGGCGCATATCCCTACGCCTGGAATCAACGGCGACGCCCTCTCGGACTTCTTGCAAAAGCAAGGCGGCGCGTTGCTCGGATTTTTGGATATTTTCTCCGGTGGTTCTCTTTCACGTCTCACGATCCTCGCCCTGGGCATCATGCCCTACATCAGTGCATCGATTATTCTACAGTTGCTGACGGTGGTCGTTCCGCACCTCTCAAAATTAGCTAAAGAAGGTGAGCGCGGCCGTAAAAAGATTATTCAGTACACTCGATTCGGTACGATCGGCATTGCGGTGATTCAGGGCTTCGGAATCGCCGTGGGGCTCGAGCAAATGAATCAAGGCGCATTTGTGATGACCGGTGGGTGGGGGTTCCGCCTGATGACAGTCATCACCTTGACCGCGGGTACCGGTTTTCTGATGTGGCTTGGTGAGCAGATTACCGAGCGTGGTATCGGAAACGGTATCTCATTGATTATTTTTGCTGGCATCGTCGCACGGTTGCCGGCGGCAGTCGTGCAGACATTTGATTTATATAAGGTCGGTCAGTTAAGCTTCGTCCTTCTGGTCGCCCTTGCGCTTTTGATGGTTGTGGTGGTAGCGGCGATTGTCTTTCTGGAAAGTGGACGACGAAAAGTCCCCGTTCAGTATGCAAAACGTGTCATTGGGCGAAGAGTTTTTGGCGGGCAGAGTACACACATTCCGCTGAAAATCAACACGGCAGGGGTCATCCCTCCTATTTTCGCGTCATCGATCATTGCGTTTCCAGCAACCATTGCAGGATTTTTTGAGACACCATGGGTGAAAGCATTCGGAGCGCAACTCGCACCTGGGTCTTTACTCTATACGTTAATGTATGTCGGCCTTATCTTGTTTTTTTGCTTCTTTTATACTGCCGTAGTTCTGAACCCTGTGGATATGGCAGATAACATGAAGAAGTATGGTGGCTTTATTCCAGGAATTCGCCCAGGAACCAGAACGTCAGATTATATTTATAAGGTGCTGACTCGTATTACATTTGCGGGGTCGATTTATCTTGCGATTGTATGCGTCATCCCTGAATTCTTGATCTACAAGCTGAATGTGCCATTCTACTTTGGCGGTACGTCGCTGCTGATTGTCATTGGTGTCGGCCTCGATACGGCACAACAAATTGAGTCTCATATGTTGATGCGGAATTACGATGGGTTTCTTGGTAAGGGTATGGCCCCTCTCCGTGGACGGAATGGTTAAGAGGAAGTGATGCGGGTCGTGTTTCTCGGTGCGCCTGGCGTAGGTAAAGGGACTCAGGCGGAGCGTATCGCATTGCAATACCGGTTGTCGAAAATATCGACTGGGGATTTACTTCGAGAGGCCGTTCGCAATCAGACGACGTTGGGGCTTGAAGCGAAGAGCTTTATGGATCAGGGCCAATTGGTTCCTGATTCCGTCGTGATCGGGCTAGTCAGGGAAAAGCTCGGTGATTCAAGCTGCGCGAATGGATTTGTCCTGGATGGGTTTCCACGGACTGTCCCGCAAGCGGAAGAGCTGGGTAAGGCACTTGCCTTGAAATCAACCGCCCTTGACCTAGTCGTGAATTTCCAGGTTTCTCGTGAAGATGTGGTTCGTCGGTTGAGCGGTCGCCGGAGTTGTCCGAAGTGCCAAACGACGTTCCATATTGACTTTGCAAAGCCTAAAGTGGATGAAGTGTGCGACCGTTGTGGGGATTCACTCGTGCAGCGCAACGATGACCGTCGTGATGCGATCGAGACGCGTCTGAAAGTATACGACGAGCAGACGGCTCCACTTGTCCGCTATTATGATGAGCGGCGCCTGTTGTCCTCGGTCGATGCGTCCGGCTCAGTAGATGTTGTCTTTCAGCATCTCGCAAAGGTGCTGACGCCTTTTCTGGCGCGATGATCATCCTTAAGACTCAGGATGAGATTGCCGTGATGGCTCAAGCGTCACAAGTGGTGGCAGAAGTACTCGCGGTTCTGAAGAAAGCAGTTAGGCCTGGCATCACGACCGATGAACTGGACCGGTTGGCCGAAGAAGAAATTCGATCGCGTGGTGCGCGCCCGGCGTTTAAAGGGTATCGGAGTTATCCCAAGACGCTTTGTGCTTCAGTGAATGAGCAGGTTGTTCACGGGATTCCCTCCAAACGAGTGCTGAAGGAGGGGGACATTATCGGGCTCGACCTTGGGGCGATCGTTGACGGGTTTTACGGAGACTCTGCGGTCACAGTTGCGGTGGGTCAGACGAACGATCGAATCACCCATCTGGTTCGAGTGACCGAAGAGGCGATGTACCTCGGAATCAAGCAAGCGGTAGTGGGGCATCGGCTGTCAGAAGTTTCGCATGCGATTCAGCAGCATGTGGAGTCAGCTGGCTTCTCGGTCGTCACAGAGTTCGTCGGCCATGGAATCGGTCGACAGTTGCATGAAGAACCTCAAGTGCCAAACTACGGGAAGCCAGGACAGGGGCCGCGGCTGCAGGCAGGGATGGTTCTGGCGATCGAACCGATGGTCAACATGGGTAAGGCCGCCGTCAAGGTGCTTGAGGATCGATGGACAGCGGTGACGGTAGATGGAAGTCTCTCGGCGCATTTTGAGCATACAATTGCGATTCAGTCGAGTGGCCCTCCTCGAATTTTAAGTCAGTTATGATTCCGGTTTGGGCAGAAAGGATAGAGGTACGTGCCGAAAGAAGATGTTATTGAAATACAAGGCACGGTGAACGAAACATTACCCAATGCGATGTTTCGAGTATCATTAGATAATGGCCATAAAATTCTTGCACATATATCAGGAAAAATGCGCATGCATTTTATCCGTATTCTTCCTGGCGATAAGGTGACTGTCGAACTCTCGCCGTACGACCTGACGCGCGGGCGCATCACCTATCGGTTTAAGTAGGAGCATGTAACAGACATGAAAGTGAAATCATCCGTCAAGCCGATTTGTGCAAAATGTAAGGTGGTCCGACGCAAGGGCGTGGTGAGAATTCTCTGTGAGAATCCACGTCACAAGCAGCGACAAGGGTAAGGAGCGCCGCTGGAGGACTGAACCAGTTTCCTGCTTGCGTTGCGTGGGCTTTAGGGCTTTCGTAGAGCGCGCGCAACAGAGCTTGGTCCGGTACTCAGCGACGAAGAGTGGAAAGCAGTAATCGTAAGGGGGACGTATGGCGCGTATAGCCGGAGT
>JBDSKU010000064.1:0-8718 GCA_039916745.1 Nitrospiraceae bacterium | reverse complement strand
ACTCAGTCTCCTCAGCTGTTCAGGGGGTGGGAGCGGTGGGGGAGGAGGCAATGTTCAGGTCTTTACGGTATCGACGACCGCGGCCACGTATGGCGTAGTCGGGAATGCCTATTCCTCGATAGTGGCGGCCACAGGGGGGGGACAGCGCCGTTCACTTGGACAGTATCCGGTGGGGTGTTGCCAGTCGGGTTGACGCTGAATGCGACGACCGGGGTTGTGACTGGCACACCGGCTGCGCCCGCTGGGAATGTCACCACAACTTTCACTGTGAGTGACAGCACGGGGAAGACGGCGACAGGTTCTGTCCTATTCGCCATTCATCCGAGAACGGATCGTGTGTCGGTTGACGGTTCAGCGACATCGGGCAATGGGGCAAGCCCGGAAGCAGCGATCAACAGCACAGATGGTCGCTTGATGGCATTCACGTCATTGGCTACGAATTTGACAGCTCTTCCGGGAGGCAGCGGCTCACAGATTTTTATTCATGACCGCCAAACAGGCCTGCCCAGTTTAGTGTCCAGAGTGAACCTTGGAAATGCGGGAAATGGAACCAGCAATCAGCCGACGATTAGCGCTGACGGTCGGTATGTCGCTTTTACTTCGGCGGCCACGAATCTCGCGTCGATTGCCGGGGGGAGTGGCACTCAGGTGTTTCTTCGCGATACTCAAACCAATCAAACCATTCTGGTGTCGCGGGATACCCTGGGCAACGCGGGAAATGGGGCGAGCAGCCAGCCTGCGATCAGCGCCGACGGTCGGTATGTCGCCTTTACCTCGGCAGCCACGAATCTCGCGTCGATTGCCGGGGGGAGTGGCACTCAGGTGTTCCTTCGCGATACGCAAGCCAATCTAACCTCGCTGGTCTCGCGGAATCCCGCGGGCAATGCAGGAAACGGGGCAAGTAGTGAGGGTGCTATCAGTGGAAACGGGCAGTTTGTTGCGTTCACGTCGCACGCGACGAACCTGGCATCGCTTGTAGGAGCGAGTGGCTCTCAGATTTACTTCCGGGACACGATCGGCAACCTCACGAGCGTGGTGTCGCGGGATGCCGCGGTCGATGCGGGAAATGGCGCAAGTAGCCAACCCACAATCAGCGGGAACGGACAGTTTATTGCCTTCACATCGCACGCGACGAACTTGGCATCGCTTGTGGGGGCGAGCGGCTCTCAAATTTACCTCCGGGACACGATCGGCAATCTCACGAGCGTGGTGTCGCGGGATACCCTGGGCAATGCGGGAAACGGCGCAAGCAGTCAGCCCGCGATCAGTGCGGCAAGCGGTCAGTTCATTGCCTTCGCTTCGTTAGCCACAAACATCGCCTCCATCTCAGGGGGGAGTGGTTCTCAAATTCTCCTTCGCGACACACAAGGCAATCAAACAACTCTTGTGTCACAGGACAATAGCACCCCTGCCATTGCAGGCTCTGGCGCAAGTGCTGTTCCTGCAATTGTCAGCAACGGGGATTTTGTGGCGTTCTCTTCCTTGGCGAGCAACCTCGTTGCAGGCGGTGTGGCTCCGCCTGATGTCTATGTCCGCGCCATGCCTTAGCCGGTAGTGCTCCATTTTTTGGCATGGTACGATCTTCGTACCATGCCGCTCTCCCGATTCCACCATCTCATTGCTGACTGGTTTCGTTCGAGCGTCGGTGCCCCGACTGATGTGCAAGCGCAGGACCCATCGTTTATGGGAATACGGTCCTGCTTTTCTCTTCTGCATCGATCCCCACCGTAAACATCAGGCACGCCTGAACTCGATGTTCAAGGCCTGAGGCAGTCTCGGGTCAGTCTGGACGATCAGTGCTTTCTCTTGTCGAGTTCGGTTTGAAACACCAGGCAGGCATGGGCAAACGCGGCCTCGAGTGGTTCGAGCAGAGGCTCAGCTTCTACCAGCGAGCCATGGCGACTGATCGTTTCGATCTGCCCGCACAGGTCTGAGAGGGAGATCGCCCCGAGCATGCCACTTCGTGATTTCAAGCTATGCGCGGCTTCATTGACGAGTTGAGCGGCGTTGGTGGTCAGCCCTACTCGTAGCTTGTCGACCAGTTGCTGCGAGTCCGCGAGATAGAGCGACAAGATTCTTGCCAGGACGTCCGGTTGGCCAGGCCGCTGCAGCGCGGTAATCGAACTCCAGGCCTGACGGTCGATCGCAGAGGATGCCTCGACCCGAGTCGTCACCTCTCGTGTGACCTCCTCCAACTGGATCTGTTCAGGGCCCTGTGCCGTCGGCCTGGGCTGGAGCCATGACATGAGCATCTGTCGGAGCCCTTCCCTGGTGAAGGGTTTGGAGAGATAGTCGTTCATGCCGGTGGCAAAGCAGTGCTCGCGGTCTTCCGGTGTGGCATGAGCGGTGAGTGCGATGATGGGAATGGGATGACGTGAATGGCCGTTGCCGATCACAGATTCCCATTCCCGTATTCGGCGGGTGGCTTCAAATCCGTCCATGACCGGCATCTGGCAATCCATCAGGATGAGGTCGTAGCGAGTCTTCTGTGCAGTGTCGAGTACCTCTCGTCCGGTCTGGGCGATCGTCGCGGTGCATCCCAGGCTTTCCAGCATCAAGAGTGCAATCTCTTGGTTCACAGGGTTGTCTTCCCCTACGAGGATGCGGCCGGTTACATGGGGAGACAGTGCCGGCGGCGGATTCAGTTGAGGTACGACGACTTGCGGGCTGTCGAGGAAACTCTGGAGTGCCAGATGGAGTGCCTCATAGCGGAGCGGTTTCGTGACGAAGGGCATGTGGCCAAACAGCGGCTCTTGCTCCACGTCTGCACGGCGAATAAAGGACACCAGGCGCAGGATTCCGACGGAGGCGAGGACGGAATCGGATGCCAGCGCTTGCAGCAATTGGATATCGGTCATATCTGTGAACGTTTCGTCAACGAGCGCAATCACCCGGCCGCCTTCTGTGGCCAGTTCGTCCATGACCTGTTCGAGGAACTCCGCCCCGGTGCCGGCCATTCGACAGGTAATGCCCCAGTTCGAGAGGTAACGGGTGAGCAGGTGCCTGGTAGGGGGGTGGCTCACGGCGGCGCAGACCCTGAGGCCCGCGAGAGAGAGACACGGCGCGCTCAGCGCGCCAGAGCTAGACTGCAACGGTAACGGGAGCGTGGCCCAAAACGTGCTGCCCTGTCCGATCAGGCTCTGCACGCCGATCGTGCCGCCCATTAATTCGCTGAGCTGCTTGCAAATACTGAGTCCCAATCCGGTTCCGCCATGGACCCTTGTCGAGGAGCCATCCACTTGGGAGAAGGATTGGAAGAGTTTCGCCTGGCCTTCCGGGCTGATGCCGGACCCCGTGTCCGAGACGGCGAGTGTGATGGTGGGAGGGCTGGTGTCTCCGGACTGAGGTCGATCGACGGTGACGCGCACGTTCACGTCGCCCTGCTGGGTGAACTTGATGGCATTGCTCATGAGATTTGTGAGGATCTGACGGATACGAGTGGGATCGCCGAGGACGGCGGTGGGAACAGACGGTTCGTACAGGACCAGCAGCTGGAGGCCTTTTCTCTGCGCACGCTCGGCGAGCTGCTCTGCGGTGCGTTCGACCACCTCTCTGAGGTCGAGCGCGGTTGTCTCGATGTCCAGCTTGCCGGCTTCAATCTTGGAAAAGTCGAGAATGTCGTTGATGAGGGTCAGCAGTATGTCCCCGGAGTTGTGAATGGTCTCGACGTAGTGGCGTTGTGTTTCGGAGAGAGGGGTGCGGGCGAGGATCTCAGTCATGCCGATCACCCCATTCATGGGCGTACGGATCTCATGACTCATGTTGGCCAAAAACTCGGCCTTGGCCTTGGTCGCTTCTTCAGCCGCGGTCTTCGCCATCGCGAGCGCTTGTTCAGCCTCGCCGCGGCGGGTTGCCTCCAGGACGAGCGTCATGAAGTTGGCGAGCGCCTGAGCAAACTGTTGTTCGTCGAGCGCCCAGTCTCTTGGAGGGCCGACATGTTCGAACGACACCACTCCGGCTAATGCTCCATTGGTCTTGAAGGGGGCATCCAATCGTGAGGTCACGAGTCGCGGCGCAAGGACCTGTGTGGTCAACTCCTTGAAGTGCTCGTTGTGTTCGGCCTGGGCAGTAACCAGGAGGCTCTGGCGCTCCAGCGCGTCGAAATAATGAGGATAGTGCGTTCTCGTGAGCTTGTCCTCCGGGCTGTGGCGATCCACGGAGCGCTCATAGCTGTCGAGGCAGTAGAGGGCACGCGCCGGGGCGGCAAAGATCCATATACTGGCTCGCTCGACGGCGAGCGCCTGGGCTGCGGTGGCGGTGACCTGTCTGGCTGTTTCTGCAAGAGAGCCTTCGTAGACTGTGCGGTCTTTCACGAGCGCCAACATGGCGCTCTGTTGCTGCCGCAGCCGTTCTTCCTTCGCTTCCAGCGACCGGTTGGCAGCCTGGAGCACATCTGCCCGTTCTTCGGCTTGGTGCTTGGCATCGACGGCTCCCATCAATTCCACCTGGGCACGTACGCGCGATTCAATGGCCCGGCTGTTCGTGAGGGCGACGGCGACTTGATCGGCCAGGCGGCGGGCATAGGCCACATCGTCAGTGGATGGCTCGCTCCTCTCGCGGTACGCGAGGATCAACGTGCCGTCCACCTCATGGTTCACAAGAATCGGAAAGATGGCGAAGGAGGAAAGGCCGGGCCGAGCCATCGCCGCGAGATAGCCTGGCAAGGCGGGCGACGACACCATCACATGGTGTGGGTGGGCTTGCAGGTGGGCGAGGTCGTCGGTCGAAAATTGACAGGTATGCTCTGTGATCTCATGCTCGGATGGCCCGTTCAGATGCCGCAGGGACATCATGGCAGGTCTGCGTCGGTCAGGATCGATCAAGGTCAAGCCGATTGCGTCGCAGGCAATGGTTTCGGAGATCCGGGATTGTAAGATTTTCATCATCGCCGTTGGTTCGTGACTGGACAGGATGGCGTGACTGATCGCTGAGAGGGTTTCCAAGAGGTGGAATTGCCGGCTGAGTGTGCCGGTCATGTTGTTGAAGGAGGTGGCCAGATCTTCGAATTCATCGTGGCTGGTCACCGTAACGCGAGTGGTAAAGTTTCCTCCGGCGAGACGGGCGGTGCCTTCCTGTAAGAGCGTCAGGGGCTGGAGCTGCCGGCGGATTTGCGAGAGGCTGAGCAGCAGCACGACCGTCAATGCCGAGGCAATGACAAGCAAGAAGGTGTGACGAAATTGGTCGACCGGCGCTAACGTGGATTCTTTGGATTGGTTCAGCGCGATGATCCAGGGGTCCGCAAGAAACAGGTATCGCAATGGAATCGTCCAGACTCCCGCGATGTATTCGTGGCCGCCTGTCTGCCACACAAACGCTTCCGTCATGGGAGCGGCAAGGTCCTGCCGGTGGAAGTCCGGTAGATCGATCTGGCCAGGAAAGGTTGAATACAGCGTCCGCCGTCCTTGATCCTCGACGACGAGATCCGTATCGGACGGCAGGGTTTCTTTTACCTGTGCACTCCAGAGCAGGGCGCCGTCAATCTGGGCTGAAAGCAGTCCCGCTTCCAACTGATCCCGGTTGACCGCTCGGATCATTACCATTCCCGTGGACTGGTCGGGTGTAGGCTGGAACCGTAACAGTGTCTTGCCGGCTCGAAAGTGTTTCAGTTGCTCATCGTTCAAGTGGTGACGATCCGGGCTGCCGTATGTGAGTAATCGGAGTTCGCGGAATCGGTGGCCCAGTTCCTTGACCGAAGCCGTGATCGTCTTATCCTGCGTGACGGGACTCTCTGTGGACAATGTTGCGGCCGTACGATCGAGATCGGCTTTCAGTGAGAGGAGGTGGTCGTAGATAACCATCCCCTGAGCCTTGCTTTCCTGTCTTAGACGGGCTGACGCTTGCAGGATCAGCTGATCTGTGACCTGGCTATACGCAATCCATCCAAGGATCGACGTTGGGATCAGGGCACAGAGGACGAAGAGTCCCACGATGCGGCGTGCGACGCGACTGTGGAATAGCGAAAGGGAAAAGGCGGTCGTCATAATCGTGGCATCTTAAAAATTGGAGGCCAATCCGTAATACCCGCCATCGTTGGCCCGAATAATGTCATCGTGACTCTTTTGCGCGGTCAGGGGACTGACAGATTGGCCGTCTTTGCCCATGCTGTAGAGGTCGAAGTCCGAGTTGATCGGCACCAGGAATCGGTCCTTCCTCGCCTGTCCGATGCTGCCGCAGGGAGGCCCCCCTCCCCCCCCGTTGCCGCCTCCGTTGTTGCCCGCATTCCCATTACCGCCTGCTCCTCCAGCGTTGCCCGCACTCCCGGTGCTGCCGCCACTGCCCGAGTTGCCACCTTGAGCAACAAGCAGGATGAGACTCTGATGACTGCCCGTGTCTACTGCGAGAGAGAATCGGGCAGGGTGGTACGGAGGGTAATGGCTTGCAGGAAGGATGAGCCCATCAGCCCCATCGCCAGACGGTGCGATGGGGTCGAGACGGCTGAACGCCGGATTGGCACAATTGAGCCGGTAGTATTGGTAGGGATTACCCCAAACGTCCAGCCTCTGGTCCCAGCCTATCTGGGCTAAGCTATCGGGATATTGTCCATTGGGGAACGCGTAGCCGAAAATCTCCTTTGCGATCCCGTTCATCTCTGCCACGGTTCTGGCAATACGGGCTCTCTCAAGAAACCCCAGATAGGTGGGGATTGCCAGGCTGCTCAGGACTCCGACGATGGCCACGGCAAGCATGAGTTCAACGAGGGTGAAGCCTCGGTCAGTTCTAAACGTGTCGAGCGAAGACTTCATCTCTGCCAGATCCCGCTCCGTCTTCCTCACGAGTGCGGTGAGTCCTGGGTTGTCCATGGCCGTGACGGCTTGGTGCAATTGGCCGACGTCGAGGGCGACCGCCGCTTGTGCCGTCTTGATCCAGGTAATTTTCGCCTGGAGTTGCGCGGTCATCTGATTGACGAGGTCCGCTTCCGGGGTCAGGAAATCCCCTTTCCGAAGCGTCGTTCTGATCGAGAGGTTGCCCTGGCCGATTTGCGGGAACAGGGTCTTGAGGCGATAGAGGGGGCCGGCGACATGATACATGGCCAGCATGGAGTGGGCGCAATGGATCAGGAGCACGAGGACGGCGCCGAGCGCCCAGGGCCAATACCTGTCATGCAGGTTGAGCAGATTGTTGGCGATGAGGGCCTTCTCTTGCCAGGGGAGTGCACGATCATCGAGCCCCTGCATCAAAGGGGAGAATAGGGGAATGGCCAGCATGACGAGGATCGTCAGTGAATAGGCGAGCACAATACTGAGCATGCGAATCTGAAGCGGATGGACAATGGCCCATGGTCGCCGGTGAAAAGGCTCAATCCGAGGTCCGGCTTGGACGTGGCTGGTGGGAATGTCTCCCGATGGAGCTTCCCCTGATGGAGAATTGGCGGCATCTGTCGGGGTAGTCGTCGCGCAGCACGGTCGGTTCATGGTCATGCGGCTTTCGTGTTGGCCGGTGAATCCATGGCGCCAGGAGCGGCGGAGTCGAACCCTTGTTGTTTCTGTGGCGGCGGCAGGGCTCGTACCGTGAACGTATCAATACTGGTTTTGAACTGGTGGAGTTCTGCTTCGAGCTTCACGAGAGCGGCATTCGCGTGGTCCGGTGATTTCCCGCGCACAAGCAGTGCCACATCCTGGTAGGCCTCTGTGACAGCGGCACAATGCAGGTTCAAGGTTTCGATCTTCTGCTCCAGCCGGTCCAGCATCGCGTTGAAGTCCCGTGCTTCCCGATGGAGATAATCGTGTTCGCGGAGGTGGGCCCGTAGATGTAAATGGCCGGCTCCAACCGTCTGGAAGAGCGCAGTAAAGCGATAGAGGGGACCGGCGATGCGGTGCATGAAATAGATGGAATGGAGAAGGAGTCCGAGGAACGTCACGAGCAGCCAGGGCCAGACCCTGGCATTAAAGTCCAGGAATTGAGACGCCACCTGAGCCCGTTCTTGCCATGTGACGGAGGGGTCATCCAGAGACTGGACCATCGGAAGGAACACGATGTCGTACAGCACGAGTAACATGCAGGCAAAGTATATGACTGCCGTGACCACGAACCAATGCTGAAGCGGGTGGACGAACAGCTGTCGCCTCTTGAAACGGGCCATCACGACTCCATAGTTTTTCTCGTCCAGACCAGGAGCGATTGGTTTTTGAAGGTGATGGTGTGCGTGCGAGGATGATAGTGGAAAGACAAGACTTGCTCATCGCTTCGCGAGATGCCGTAGGTGATGGTATAGAATATTCCCGATCCATCTGGCATAGCCTGCAATCCCCGAACGGCCAACCCCTCGACCGCGTCCTCTCCCGCGCTGAACACGATCCCTTTCTGGGTGATCAAGAGAACCTTGTCTTCGTAGCCCTGCGCGGTGGTGGTCCAGGAGCCGATCAATTCATCAGGGCAGGAAGGGGTGTTGTTGATGGCGGAGATCACTCCTCCGATCATGCCGAACGCGAGCAGGATGACGATGATGGACAGAATATTGCCCCGTTTGGTCGAGGATTTGGCTGCGGTCGTGGCTTGTGTCGGTTCCTTCATGATCGTTCTTGTGTGGAAGACCGTGACAGTTCATAGCGACATCGAGATGTTGAGGTCTCTCGGTTGCTTTATCGGTCAACGATATAGGGACTTGAGGCCTTCCACAGGTCGAAGAGAAAGGTGGCCGTCAGCCATGTAGAGCGCCGTTCCTGCGCATGTTAAAGTATCGCCGATGCCGCGCTCTCTCTTTCATCCTCTCATCGCCGA
>JBDSKU010000063.1:0-2713 GCA_039916745.1 Nitrospiraceae bacterium | reverse complement strand
TCTATGGGCAATCCAAACGAGCGGGGGAAATCGCCGTGTTGACCGGCTGTTCCAACAGCTTGGTGGTTCGAACGGCCTGGCTCTATGGGCATGCGGGGAATAATTTCGTGAAGACGATGATGAAGTTGGCCGTTGAGAAGCCATTCCTGGAAGTGGTGGGAGATCAGCGGGGCTGCCCGACTAACGCGGACGATCTGGCTCAGGCCTTGAAAGATCTTGTCGTGAGTGACTTGCGGGGCATCTGTCACATAACGAATAGTGGCGATTGTACCTGGCATGAGTTTGCCGAGGCGATTGTCAGTCTTATGGGCCTTTCTCTCCCGGTTCGGCCTATCACAACCGAGCAGATGGGCCGCCCCGCGAAGCGTCCTTCCTATTCCGTCCTTGCGCCGGGTCGGCTGGGTACGGTACGAAACCTTCTTCCCCATTGGAAGGATGCTCTCGCCAGATTCATGGAGCAGGCCCTACCTGTCCCAAGGTAGAAGAGTTCGGTCCCTGCCTGCAGCTTCTTCGTGCTTCCCATCGCACACTTTAGGGTGTTCAGCCCTGGGCAAGATCAGTACTATGGCATGATGCAACAGCTGGAGTTCAACGATGGCGCAACAATCATTTAAGAAGAAAATGGCCCCAGTGAGAAAGGTTTCAAAAAAGTCGCTTCGACAGATCCGTCTATTCGCGACGGATGTCGACGGCGTGTTAACGGACTCTGGGATGTACTATGCCGAGTCTGGCGACGAGTGGAAGAAGTTCAATACGCGCGACGGCATGGGGATCAAGCTGTTGCAGAAGGCGGGAATCATCACCGCTATTGTGACACAGGAACGGACCAAGTTGGTCGCACGGCGTGCTGAGAAACTCACGATCCCCGAGCTGCATCAAGGGGTGCTGGACAAGTTGTCGCTCGTCCGTGAGATGGCGTCACGCCATGGGCTTACACTCAGCCAGGTTGCCTATATCGGGGACGATATTAACGATCTCGAGACGCTCAAGGCTGTGGGATTTTCTGCCACACCGGCCGATGGAATGCCTCAGGTTGCTGCAGTGGTCGACTATATTTGTCAGAAGAAGGGCGGGGAGGGGGCGGTTCGGGAAATGATCGAGATGATTCTGGACGCCCAAGGTTCTACGCCGAAAGTTGCAAGATCCCGCAAGCCGACATAAGGGCAGGAGATTCAGTGTATGTCTTCTCTTAAACGACGAACATCGAACCTCCAACTGGATAACCATCTCTATCCCGTGATCATGGCTGGTGGAAGTGGCACCAGGTTTTGGCCGCTCAGCCGACAGTTGTTTCCCAAGCAGCTGCTGCGAATTATGGGAGATGAAACGCTGATTCAGCAGACCATGCGCCGGGTGGTTTGTGCGTCGGCACCCAACCGGGTAATGATCTCCACGAATCCGGCTCAAGCAGAGTCCATTCGCGGCCAGTTGGGTGAATGGAAAGACGCGCTTGCAGATAATTTCGTGCTCGAGCCGGAAGGGCGCAATACCGCTCCGGCGATCGCCTTGGTCGCCTTAGAACTGGTTTGTCGGGATCCTGACGCGATTATGTTGGTCGTTCCGGCCGATCACATCGTCAAAGGGCAGCGAGCATTCGATGCGGCGGTATCGTTGGCAGCGACGCTGGCGAAGCAGGACTATTTGGTGACGTTCGGTATCAAGCCGATTCGTCCCGAGACTGGTTACGGCTATATCAAGCCCAACCGGAACGTGACGTTGGAAAAACAGGGCATGCTCAAGGGGCACCCGGTCAGCCGATTCGTTGAAAAGCCCAATGCCACTAAGGCGGCACAATATCTCAAGGCGGGGGACTATTATTGGAACAGCGGCATGTTCATTTGGCGTGCCGCGGCGATTCTTGACGAGATGAAGCGCCACCAACCTGCGCTCTATCGTGGGATCGAGCGGATCGGTCAATTAATGCAGACAGGGGCCTCCAGGCGGGCGATCGACGATGCCTACCTGACACTCAAACCAGTCTCGATCGATAACGGTGTGATGGAGCAGTCGAAGAAAGCCGCAATTGTGCCCGTGTCCTTTCAATGGTCTGACGTCGGGAGCTGGGGAAGTCTGGATGAAGTGGCGTCGAAGGATAAGGCCGGCAATGTCGTGGTCGGTCGCGTGGTCGACGTCGATAGCCGTCGGTCGATCGTCTACGGGGATCGCCGTCTTGTGGCAACGATCGGGCTCACCGACATGGTGGTGGTGGATACGCCGGACGCCACATTAGTCTGTCCAAAATCCCGCGCGCAAGAGGTGAAGCAGTTGGTCGAGATTCTCAAGAAGCAGAAAGCGCCGGAACATCTTGAGCATCTCACCGTGCATCGGCCCTGGGGGTCCTATACGATCCTGGAAGAGGGCCCGGGTTACAAAGTGAAGCGGGTGACGGTGAAACCGGGAGGGCGGCTTTCATTACAGATGCACCATCAACGGAGCGAACATTGGGTGGTGATTACTGGGATGGCGCATGTGACGAGGGGTGAGGAGGTGTTCGATCTCAACGTTGGACATAGTACAGAGATCCCTGTCGAAACCCGTCATCGCTTGGAAAACCCCGGTCAGGAGACCCTGCATATCATTGAAGTGCAGAACGGGCCCTACCTTGGGGAAGACGACATTGTCCGGTTTCAAGATGATTATGGGCGGACGCCAAGATTGTGATGCATCATCTGCGATCAGTGATGGGTTGGAATATTCTGCAAGACTGATGACG
>JBDSKU010000062.1:0-2963 GCA_039916745.1 Nitrospiraceae bacterium | reverse complement strand
CGTCATCAGTGCGACCGACGGCCGCAGCGCCATCGACATCATGCAGCGCACACCGGACTTGAACATCGTGCTCATGGATATCATGATGCCCGAGATGGACGGCTACGAGACGATGCGCGAAATCCGAAAGACCCAGGAATTCCGCACGCTCCCGATCCTCGCACTCACGGCGAAAGCGATGAAAGGCGACCGCGAGAAATGTCTCGACGCCGGCGCGAGCGACTACATCGCCAAGCCGGTCGATACCGACCAGCTCCTGTCCCTGATGCGGACGTGGCTGTTCCGATGAACGAGATCATGAAACCAGGACGCCATCCCATGAACATCCTCCACGCGGCCGGAGGCCAGGTGCCAGACCCGCCACCCCAGCCTCGTCTTGCTGCCGAGACTTCCACGTCTGCTGATCAGGGCAAACCCATCAACATCCTGATCGTGGACGACGAACCGAGAAACCTCTTCGTGCTGGAAGCCATCCTGGACGATCCAGGCTACCGGCTGATCCGGGCTGAATCCGGCGACCAGGCGCTGCTCGCGCTCATCAAGGAGGAATTCGCCCTCCTCATCCTGGACATCCGGATGCCCGGCATGACCGGCTTTGAGCTGGCCCAGATGATCAAGGAACGAAAGAAAACCGCCCGGGTACCGATCATCTTTCTCACCGCCTACTACAACGAAGACCAGCATATGCTCGCAGGCTACGGCGCCGGCGCAGTAGACTATCTCCACAAGCCAGTGAACCAGACCATCCTTCGCTCGAAAGTCGCCGTCTTCGCCGAGCTGCACCGCAAGAACCGCCAATGCGAGACGGCCAATTGCGCCCTGCTTGCCGAAGTGATCGAGCGCCGACGGACCGAGACCGAGTTGACAATCCTGGCAGGGAAGCTGATCCAGGCGCAAGAAGAGGAACGCCGGCGGATCGCGCGTGACCTTCACGACGACTTCAATCAACGATTGGCGGTGTTGTCTCTGGAGTTGGCACTCATCGAACGCGCGCTAGTCGCCCCTCCTGAGCCGATCCCGCGCCAACTCACGGCGATTCGTACCCAGGTCGTGCAGCTCTCCCATGATTTGGAGGATCTAGCGCACAAGCTGCATCCGCCGTTGCTCGAACATGTGGGCTTGGAGATCGCCCTGCGGGACCACGTCGCCCAGTTCACGAAACAGACCGGGCTGCCCGTGACCTGTATCGTCCGTGAGGTGCCTGGGACGCTCCCGCCTGAGATCGCTACCGCGCTGTTTCGTGTGATGCAGGAGAGTCTGCAAAACGTGCGCAAGCATGCCCAGGCCACTGCTGTCACGGTCAGGCTGAGCGGTTCATCGAAAGGGATCGGTGTCTCGGTGAGCGATAACGGCAAGGGGTTCGAGGTGGAACGTCCGGCTGCGCAGCGAACAGGAATCGGATTGATGAGTATGCATGAGCGGGCGCGTCTGCTGGGCGGATATTCTACGATCCGCTCCGGCTCAACGCACGGCACCACAGTCTGTGCCTGGATTCCGCTTTCTCAGGAGGCGATATGAAGAAGCCGAGCGTGCTGATGGCCGATGACCATTCGCTGGTTCTGGCCGGCTTGCGGAAGCTGGTGGAGGCCGACTACGACGTGGTGGGCACGGTGGAAAACGGGCGGGCGCTGGTGGAAGCGGCGCAGAAGCTGCGTCCGGATCTCATTCTCCTGGACATCTCGATGCCGCTCTTGAACGGGCTCGAAGCGGCACGGCAACTCCGCACCCTGGTGCCGGACAGCAAAATCATCTTCCTCACCATGCATGCCAGCCCGACCTATGCGACGGAAGCCTTTCAGGCCGGGGCCTCCGGGTATCTCCTCAAACATTCCGCGGCGGAGGAACTCGTCCAGGCAATCAAGTCAGTCCTCCAAGGCCGGCATTATCTCACGCCGCTGCTCACGAAAGAGGTGATGGACTCGGTCCTCAGCCCCTCCACCGGTGAGCGCGGTACGGCGACGGCGCTCACCCCGCGCCAACGGGAAGTCTTGCAGCTCATCACCGAGGGCCACGGCACGAAGGAGATCGCCACGATCCTCAGCCTGTCGGTGAAGACGGTGGAGTTCCATAAGGCCAGGCTCATGCAGCAGTTGGACCTTCACAACATTGCCGACTTGACCAAGTATGCGATCGCTCAGGGCATCACCAGCCTCTAGCGGGCAGGATGCTGAAAACGTCCGCCATCGGCGCTCTCGCCTCGAAAACATCCTCAACGTAGCCCAGAGGCTACGCCTCCGGTGCTTTCATCGGCTACGGCCTTGCTGCCCGGACGTTTTGAGCATCCTGCCTACCTTCGTTTTCGGCTTCTTCTCTACCCATGACCAATCGCGCTAGTAGCATTGCCTCGCAATACTAGGAATCTACCTAGTTCTGCTGTCACGTCTAACCGTCTACGGTCAGACTCTACTTCTGAGAAAGGAGCGACGTGACATGACGAAGCCACGAATCTTAGTGGCCGACGATCACCCTGTCCTGCTGGCCGCTTTAGGAGGCATCCTCGGAGAATTGGGCGACGTGGTGGGTGTGGTGACAGACGGCCAGGCGCTCGTGGAGGCCGCCAAGCGGTTGCAGCCTGACCTTATTATCTCGGATATCTCGATGCCCAGGATGGACGGTCTTGAGGCCACTCGTGCGATACAGATCTGTGCACCGCAGAGCAAGGTGATCATACTCACAGTCCACCGGGAAGCGATCTACCTATCCATCGCCTTCGATGCGGGAGTCCGAGGGTATCTGTTGAAACAATCCGTTCTGGCAGAGCTGCCGGAGGCTGCCCTACGCGTGCTCGAAGGGAAGCGTTATGTCGGGGCGGATGTGGCTGGGAGAGAAGCCTGGATGTCTGCCAACCGAGACGAGGCCCCTGCGCGCCAGCCCTGATTCCGACTGTCTGTCTTTCGCGCCCGCCTCGTAGATCTCATGCGGCTAGGTTACGGAACTGCGGTCCTGTTGTGCTGCACATCCAG
>JBDSKU010000061.1:0-8283 GCA_039916745.1 Nitrospiraceae bacterium | reverse complement strand
CGGCCAGACGCCGGACCAGGTGTACTCTGACAATCTGACAACACGGCTTACGGCCGCGTAGTCAGCAACCCGCCAGGCACCACTTAAGGAATGCCCTAGGCTGTCCAACTAACCGGAGCCACCTCTCTTCTCGCCTTCCAGGACTGCTGCTCTCCCTTCCTAATTCAGCCGGTGTAACCTTGAGTGTAGCCATCGTTAATTTCTCTTGCTCAAAGTAGACAATCATCGACTTTTCTGCCTGTTCGAGGTTTGCCTCCTTGACGATATTGTAGTGGTCAAATATGGAACGGGTCCTGTCGCCGCTAATGGCGGTTGGCATATCTTCAGGCAATAATGCATTTGGTTTATCGATCTGGTAATCCCACTTCACCCGCACAGCCAAATCATCGAAGCGGATACGAACAATCTCGCGCCTGCGTTGCGACTTCACGCGACGGCCTCTAGCTCTCTGGAAAAGAGGAAGAACTCAGTTTGCACACAACGATCACGGCAGGAACGGCTTGGTCAGATCGTTGTTCACCGAATTATTGCCTGCATTGACATCGATTCCCCCGGCGGGCGTCGGCTTGTCGAGGTTGGTATATTGGAACGTACCGAAGGGTTGAATCTGCTCGTCGGTGGGCAATTGCTGGCGGTTCCAGCCCCCGCCAAGCGCGCGGATGAGTGCCACCGAGGATTTCAGCAGGTCGGCCTTGATCTCCACAGAAGCGATGCGCGCCGTCAGCGTGTTGACCTGCGCATAAATGAGGTCCAGGCTGGAAATCAGACCCCCGCTATAGAGCTCCATAGAGAGATTTTGAGTTTTGAGCGTGGCCCCGACAGCCGCGTCCTGCCGATTGGCCGCGACAGTCAGCCGGTTGGTCAAGCTCAAATTATTTTCGACTTCGCGAAAGGCGTTGAGCACCGTCGAACGATATCGGTCTTCCGTCTCGCGATAGGCCGACCAGGATTGCTGCAATTGCGCGCGGCGATAGCCACCCTGGAAGAGCGGCAGCGAGATGGCGGAGCCGTAAGACCAGAAGCTATTGGCGAGTGCGATCAGATTGAAGCCGGCATCTTCGAACCCGCCGCCGGCTCGGAACGCCACATTGGGATAAAAGGCGGCGCGAGCGATGCCGATCGTGCGGTTCGCCTGGGCCATCCGGCGCTCCATGCCGGCGATGTCCGGCCGACGCTCCAGCAAAGTGGACGGGATTGTCTGCGGAATCGTGAATTTCGCCACTCGAAGCTCGTCGACCGGCTCGATCTTGGAGCCGGCAGGCGCCACATTGAGGAGGATGGCGATCGCTTGCTCCGTGACTTGGCGTTGGCCTTCAACCTGAGCTTTTTTCGTCTCGGTGCTGAATAGCAGGGATTCGACGCGGGCGACGTCGAGTGCCGACGCGATCGCGCCGACGAACTGGGCGTTGACGAGGTCGAGGGACTGCGTGTAGTAATCGATCGATTGGGTATAGATCGCATTCTGCGCGTCGTAGCCGCGCAGCACGAAATAGTTTGCCGCAATTTCCGCCTGGAGACTGAGACGCGCAAGCCCATAGTCAGCGGCTCGCTCTTCGGCGCGGTAGAGCTCCACCCGCGTGGCATTGCGAAGCGCCGACCAGAAGTCGGGCTCCCAGGACGCGAGCCCCCCGCCGGAAACGGTCGTGCCGAATTGCGAAATATCCGGAGGACGAAACAACGCATCGATCGATTCTCTATTGCCTGAAGCGCCGAACCCCACGCCGGCATGAGGCAAGTACTGCGACCGGGCCCTCATCATCACATCGCGGGCCTGGACGAACCGTTCGGCGGCGGCCTGCAGATCAGGATTGGCCGCCATGGCCTGCTCTTCAAGCCTGTTCAGGACCGGATCGTTGTATACCGCCCACCAATCCTGACGCAGTTCGCCATCGGACGGTTTTGCCTCGACGAAGGGACTGGCCCCATGCCATGAGGCGGGCACGACGAACTGGGCCGGTTGATAGGGTGGCGCCAGATCGACGGCCGGGAACAGATTGCACCCAGGCATGCTGAGCGCTAGTAGAAACAGGCTGCTGCACCGCACGCAGGCGCGAACAATGCGCGACATTTCTGCTCTCGTTGGTACGCGCTCGCCCATTACGTGTACGCGACCCTCATTTTGTAGCCTGTTCGTCTGACGCGGGCGCTTCCTTTGATCCGTGAATGTCCTTTGACGTAGGCGCTTCTGTATTGACGAGGTCATACCCAAGTGCCGGCGTGACGATGCGCACCTTGTCGCCTTCGAGCAACGCGGCACTCGGGTTGTTCACGATACGGTCGCTCGTGGAAATTCCCTCTGCCACTTCGACGGCGTTATCGAGAAGTTTGCTCACGGTGATCGGTTTGAAGTGCACGCGGCCGTCCTCCATCACCACGGCCACTTGTGTGCCGTGCTCTTGGAACACCAACGCGGTGGACGGAATCATGTGCACTTGCCTATCCACTGGCGCCGTGAGCACGACCTTGGCATAGGAGCCTGGCCAGAGGGCTCTGTCCTCGTTGTCGATCGTGAAGACGGTGATCGCGGTGCGCGTGCTTACATCGAATCCACGGGCGACGGTCAGAAATTTTCCGGTGAAATGCCGGTTGGGCAATTGCGGCACGGTCACGTCGGCGGTCAGGCCGGGCTGGAGAAAGGGGCCGAAAGACTCCGGCACCGAAACGAAGAGGCGCATCATGCTGACGTCGGCCACGGTAAAGAGATTGCTGAGCGTATTGGGACTACTGAACCCGCCTTCCTTATTGACGTAGTCACCGACGTTGATGTTGCGCTGGGTCACGACCCCGTCATAGGGCGCGACGATGGTTTTGAACCGGATCAACGCCTCGAAATTCCTGACGTTCTGCTCCGATGCGTTGACCCTCGCCGCTTCGGCTTTCGCGTTGGCGACCTGCACCGAGATCGACTGCTCGGAGACCGCATGGTTTTTCCGTAGCGCCACCCAGCGCTTCATGGTCACGTCGGCGAGAGCATATTTGGCGCGTTCAGACGCCAGATCCGCCTTGGCCTGTTGGTATTGGGCATCGAGCGCCGGCGCGTTGATTTCGGCGAGGACATCGCCCTTCTTCACCAGCGCGCCATAGTCTTTGTACCACATCTTCACATAACCCGAGACCTGCGCGTAGATCGGCGCCTGAAACCAAGCCTGAACATTGCCGGGGAGTGTAATTGTCTCACTCGGATCCGCCCGCTTTGGTGTGATGACGGCCACAGTGGGGACGGCGTCTTCGAGCGTGGTCTCGCGCAGCAGAGCGGCGGCGCTTTTGCTCTCATACATCCGATAGCCGAGGTAGAACACACACAGGAGGATCGCTGAGATGGTAACGAGTTTTCCACTCAGGATCTTACCCATTGGCATTGACCTTTTGGCGAGCCGTTCGCCGGGTATAGAACATAGTGTACACGCAGGGCACGAAGAACAGGGTGAACAATGTGGCGACGAATAAGCCGCCGATGACGGCGCGACCCAGCGGCGCATTCGCGGAATACCCTGTTGCCATGGGGACCATCCCCATGATCATGGCCGAGGCAGTCATGAGCACCGGACGGAAGCGGGTCGTTCCGGCTTCGATCGAAGCCCGCAGCGCGTCACCGTGCTCTTCGAGCCGTTCGCGGGCGTAGGAGACGACGAGGATCGAATTGGCGGTCGCCGTGCCCATAGTCATAATAGCACCCGTCAGCGCGGGCTCCGACAGACGCGTATGGGTCAGGAACAACGCCCATGCGATGCCTGCCAGCGCACCGGGCAAGGCCGTAATGATGATGAAGGGATCCAGCCAGGATTGGAAGTTGACGACGATCAGCAGATAGACCAGCACGACCGCGATGAGAAGTCCGAAGATCAGCTCGAAATAGGCGTCGTGCATTAGCGAGGCCTGGCCATGGATTTCGAGCGCTGCGGTCCGAGGCAACTCGTCCTCCATGCTCTTGGCAACCTTTTCGACATCCGCCAGCACACCGCCGAGGTCGCGCCCTTCGGCGGAGATATAGATGTTGAACAGCGGCATAATGTTCCCGTGCGTGACCACGCCCGGCGTTCCCTCCGCTGAAATGTTGGCCAAATTACCGAGGAGCTGCATCTCATTCTCGTTCGAAGAATTGCTCGAGGAATCGACCGGGATAGTCTTGAGACTGTTGATACTGTTGATCTGCGACTGCGGCGTATAGACATTGATCAGATACGACATGCCGGTACTGGGATCGAGCCAATAGATCTGGTCGACCTGTTGGCTCCCGGCGGTCGTCATGAGCAGATTGTCGGCCATGTCCTTCAGGGTCTTGTTGACACCGAGTCCGAACGTGCGGTTGCCTTCGACCATGAGGGTCGGCGTGCGCATCGTCTGCTGGATCACCACGTCCGTGGCGCCTGGGATCTCGCGAAACTTGCCCACCAATTTGCGGGCGAACTCATAGTTGGGGTACACGTCAGGGCCGTTGACCTGCACATCGATCGGCGCAGGAGCGCCGAAGTTGAGAATTTTTGCGGTCAGATCAGACGGCTGGAACGTAAATTCGGTGCCCGGATAGCGTTCCCTCAAGCCCTTGCGGAGAATGCGGCGGAAGTCCCACACCGGCGACTTGTCATCCTTCAAGAGGATCGTCAGGTCGCAGTCCTGGGAGCCGATCGTCGGCGTCGGAATGAAGGCGAGGTTGTGCGGTCCGACCGGCAGGCCGCAATTACTGACGACGTTTTCGACCTCACCGGGCAGCAACTCTTCGATGCTGTTGGAGACAAGAGTGGCAATGCGTCCTGACACCTCGATGCGCGTCCCGAGCGGCGCCCGCATGTGCATCGTAATGATCCCCGATCTGATCTCAGGGAAGTAATCGCGCCCGAGGAAGAAAAAGAGGGACAGGGAGCTCAACGCGATGGCCAAGGTGATCGTGACGAAGGCGTTGCGATGAGCGATCACCTGTTCGAGCAGCGCACCATAGCCCTCGCGGAACTGATTGAAGCTACGCTCGAACCCCTTCTGAAAGCGGACAAAGACGTTCCCCGATGTTGCCGCGCCGAGCCGCTCGTGCTGTTCATGCGACTGCGACATGGTGATCCTTCATCATATATTTGGCCATGGTTGGCACCAGCGTGCGCGACAGGATAAAGGAGGCGAGCATCGCGATGATGACCGCCTCCGCCATGGGCTTGAACAGGTAGCCTGCGACGCCGCCAAGCTGGAAGAGCGGGAGCCAGACGACTGCAATACAGAGGGTAGCGACGAACGTCGGGACGACGATCTGATTGGCGGCGTCGATGATGGCCTGTTCGAGCGGCTTGCCCATTTCGATATGGCGATCGATATTCTCGATCATCACGGTCGCATCGTCGACGAGAATACCGACGGCCAGCGCTAACCCGCCCAAGGTCATGACGTTGATCGTTTCTTCGAGCAAATGAAGGCCGATGATTGCGGTCAGAATGGACAATGGTATTGAGGTCCACACGATGACCGTGGCCCGCCATGAGCCGAGCAGCAACAGCACGATGAGACCGACCAGCGCACCGGCCATCAGCATTTCATGCAGGACGTCCGAGATCGAGTCCTTCACGAAGGTCGAGGCGTCGTCGAGGAGCTTGATCTCCACGCCCTTCGGAGAGATTTGCTCGGCGCGCGGGATCATCTTCTTGATCCCATCGACCACGTCGAGGGTTGAGGCCTCCGTGCTCTTCATCGCGACGAGGATGACGGTCTGTTTGCCCTTCACCAGCACCGCGTTCTGCTGCACCCGGCCCATGAGCTGCACCGTGGCGACGTCGCGCAGATGGATGAAGGCGTTGCCTTCCCGCTTGATCGGGATATCGCTGAAATGCTCAATCTTCAGCGGTGACGCGTTCGTCAGGACGATCCAGTCGGTCTGTTTGATCTTGATGTCGCCGGCCGGCAGCACGAGATATTGCTTCATGAGGGCATCGTGAATGTCCGCCGGAGTGAGTTGACGGGCGAGCAATTTCTGCTGATCGAGGTTGACCATGACCTGCATGTCCTGGCCGCCGTATGGGTGCGGAAGGACTATCCCCGGTACCGTCACAAGCAGAGGGCGGATTCGCATGTAGACGAGATTATAGAGCTCCGCAGGCGTCATCTGGTCGGAGCTGATTTGGAGCATGGCCACTGGGATGGAGGATGGCGCGAGACGCATGACCATAGGCGGCGAAATATCGGGCGGCAGCGCCTTCACGACGTTCTGCGCAATGCCCACGATATCCGCTTCGGCTCTGGCCACATCCACTCCGTCCTGGAGATAAATATTCGTGATGCTGCTGCCGAAGTAGGAGTGGCTATGGATGTACTTGATGCCTTCCACCGTCGAGGTCAGGAAGCGTTCAAACAGATAGGTGATGCGCCCTTCCACCTGCTGCGGCAGCAGGCCGGAATAGATCCAGACCACGGAGGTGACGGGAATCGTGATATTCGGGAAGATGTCGGTCGGCATGTGGAGCACCGTCTTGGTGCCCAAGAGCACAATAAGGATGGACATGACGACGAAGGTGTACGGCCGTCGCAGAGCAATGAGAACAATCTCGTTCATGCGCGACGTCTCCCAAAAGTTGTGTGATTTTCTGTCACGTTGGACACCACATACCTAAACGGCCTTTTGGGATTCAGGAATCAAGGTATCGCCCCCCGACCAAGACGACTCTTCGATGATGTAGCAAAGTTCTTACCAATCGTCATATTCACGTTACATACGGATTGGCAATGGCAGGATCTGCGCAATATATTGGCACAATTTCCATTCGCGCCCTGTCGAATGGGTCGATAGGATAAACAGAAAAAATGCAAGGAGTGCATTTTAGCAACGGGCGCATCGTGCGGAATCTCACAATCTCACGCTGCGCAAGGGATAGGGTTCTGGCAAGAGGTCACAAAGAATTCTTTATAAATCTGGCGCTTGAATTGGTTTTCTCCAGACCATCGAATGAACATTGCAACCGGTATTGATCTTGCTGTTCATCCCTGTGCCGGCGGCTAGCGACAGAACACTCAGAGATCGGCCATCAGAAACTATTCGAAGATCAGTTCGAGATCAGGGTTCCGCGTAGAACCCTCCTAACATAGGGTCTGGAAGAGGAGCACCATGATGGGAATTTGGAAGTTCAGCATTGCGATCGTTGTCGCAAGTGGGCTTGCAGGCGTGGTTGTCACAGGGGACCCCGTTCAGGCTGAACCCCTGACAGTGGCGGCGGCCCATAGTTTGAAGGGGGCATTCCAGGATATCGTGCCGATGTTCGAGAAAGAATATGGTGTGACGGTGAAGGTCGTGTACGGTCCGTCGCAAACACTTCGTCGTCAAATTGAACAGGGCGCTCCCATCGATATATTTCTTCCTGAGTCGTTTGAGGAAGTCGAGAAATTACATAAGAAGGGGCTGACTCTCAACGGAGGACCTCGCATTTTCGCGCAGACCTCTCTCGTCCTCGTCATGGCAACGGCCTCCCCGGCAACATCCATCTCCTTCCACGATGTGTTTCCGGATCGAGCCATCCGCATTGCTCTTGTCGATCCTGCGACGTCAGCATTGGGGGAAATCACGGCCAGGGCGCTCACACAGCTGGATCCCGCGTATAAAAACCGTTCCCACCTTCTTCACGTGCAGCATAGTGAGGATGTCGTCAATCTGGTTCGTACAGGGGGGGCCGAGGTGGGCATCGTCTACCGCGTGGATGCGATCAACAGCGGACAAGTGCGCATCATCGATGAAGCCCCGGCCGGAAGATCGACGTCGGTTCAATTCGGGGAAGCGGTGGTATGGACCTGTCGAGACGCATCCCTTAGTGCCGCGGAAGATTTTTTCGATTTCATCATGAGCCCCCGGATACAAAAACTCCTGCTCACATATGGATTTGATTCGGTGCCGTCGAATGGATGGCCCAATCACAGCTCATACGCGAGTAGGCCGAGGTGAATTGTGGGTCGAGGCGGATAGCTGCGAAAAGAAGTAGCGCCTGAGAGGATGGCCTGGTCCCGGTGCCTGCGTATCGGGAGACGAAACGGAGACCTATCACTCGGCTTCCGTGAGATCGCCGGCCTCTTCAAGATCTTCGAGATCGGCTTCCGCTTTCGCCTTCGTCGTTGAAGGATGCAGCCCGTATTTCTTGAGCATCTTGTAGAAGTCTGCCCGATAGCGACCGGCAAATTGGGCGGCGCGTGAGATGTTGCCGCCGGTCAGTTGCAGGACGTTCTTCAGATAGGTCTTCTCGAACTCTTCCTTGGCTTCGGTCAGCGGCTTCAGCGGCGCGTCCGGTGAACTGCCCATCGAAGGCAAGAGATCCGGTGTTATCA
>JBDSKU010000060.1:0-5932 GCA_039916745.1 Nitrospiraceae bacterium | reverse complement strand
CAATTATCGGAGTTGGGCTGATCGGCGGATCGCTCGGTATGATTCTCCGACGAAAGGGGTTGGCCTCAAGGGTTGTCGGGGTCGGGCGGCGTGTCGAAAACTTGAAGGCCGCAGTTGAGTTGGGCGCGATCGACCGCTATGCCGTCGATTCCAAAGACGGGGTGCGGGAAGCCGATCTGGTCGTGCTGGCCACGCCGGTCGATACCTATGATCGGCATTTGACGGAGTGGGCCTCCTGTTTGAAACCAGGCGCAATTGTGACCGACGTCGGAAGCGTGAAGGGGCTTTTGGTGGAGCAGGCTGAACGGGCCATGCCAACAGGGGTCCATTTTGTCGGTGCCCATCCTATCGCCGGCAAGGAAAAGACGGGCGTGGCGGCCGGTTCAGATCAGCTCTTTATGGGAGCGCGCTGCATCATCACGCCGACGAACAGGACGGACCCGCAAGCGCTTGAACAGATCCGAGCGATGTGGCGGGAGACCGGGTCCGTGGTGATCACCATGGATGCCCATCTGCACGACAAGATTCTTGGTGCGGTGAGCCATTTGCCCCATGTGGCGGCCTTTGCCTTGATTAATGCCCTAACTGAGATTCGAGATCAACAGATTCCCTCCCTTGATCTGGCGAAGCATTCGGGCGGCGGGTTGCGGGATACGACTAGGATTGCCGCGAGTTCTCCAGAAATGTGGCGCGACATTTTTCTCTGGAACCGCGACAATGTGGTCACGTTTATAGAAGCCTATGAGCGTTCACTGGGCCAATTGAAACAGCTCATTCGAACGGGCGATGCCGCAGGCATCGAGAAGGCATTGGAACGGGCCAGGCAGGAACGGGAAAAACTTTCCACTCAATCGACTGTGTCGGCGTAGGATACCTATGGCGTCGTTGACGATTACCCCGGGCCGACCGTTACAGGGAACAATTTCTGTCCCCGGCGATAAATCGATTACCCATCGCGCGATCATCCTGACTGCGTTGGCGAGCGGAATGAGTCGGATTACGCGCTATTGCCTGGGTGAAGATTGTCTCAACACGATGCGCGCGCTCCAGGCGCTCGGTGTACGCATCGATGAATCGGCCGATGAACTCTGCGTGCATGGCAAGGGGTTTTGGGGTCTGATTGAGCCGAACGGGCCGATCGATTGCGGGAACTCAGGAACGGGCATGCGTCTCCTGGCCGGTCTATTGGCGGGACAGGACTTTTTTACGATATTGACCGGCGACGAATCGATTCGGCGTCGTCCAATGGGACGGATCGTCAAGCCGTTGAGGGAAATGGGGGCGACCATTACCGGACGCAAGGGCGGTGAGCTTGCGCCGTTAGCGGTGCAGGGAAGTCGTCTCCGCGCCGTTACCTATGTCTCGCCGGTGGCGAGCGCGCAAATCAAATCCGCACTGTTACTTGCAGCCTTGTTTGCCGAAGGAACGACTCGCATCACAGAACCTCGCCTCTCACGGGACCATACGGAGCGGATGTTTCAGTTTTTCGGTATCGGGTTGCGACGAGAAGGGACCAGCGTGCTGGTCGATGGACGGCCCTCGGTCGGGTGGAATGCGGTGCCTCAATTAGTCGTGCCAGGTGACTTTTCTGCCGCCGCGTTCTTCATCGTGGGCGCGACGATTGTTCCTGGCTCGGATGTGACGATTCGTCACGTTGGTATCAACCCGACAAGAACAGGCTTGTTGGACGTGATGACAAGAATGGGCGCAGATATTCAATTGCTCAATCAACGGGAAGAGGCCGGAGAACCGGTCGCGGACATTCGGGTGAAGTCGGCCAGGCTGCAGGGGGTGGCGATCGGGCCAGACTTGATCCCGCAGACGATCGATGAGTTTCCCATCTTGTGTGTCGCAGCCGCAGTGGCAGAAGGTGAGACGATCATCTCCGGGGCCGAAGAATTACGCGTGAAAGAGAGCGATCGGATTGCGACGGTATCGGCAGAGTTGGGAGCCATGGGGGCGCAAATTACGGAAAAGCCCGATGGGATGGTTGTGCAAGGGCTTGGAGCGGCAGCGAAGAATGGTCGGTTGCGGGCTGCGCATGGCCGTAGCCATGGGGATCACCGGGTGGCGATGTCGTTGGCGATCGCGGGTTTGACGGCTTCGGGGCCCACCCTGATTGACGAGACAGCCTGTATTGAGACATCATTCCCGGAGTTTCATCACACATTGTTGAGTTTATTGGGCGATCGCCGGTGACGGTTATGATGCGGGAGCAGGACGTGGGATCAGCTGCGAAAGAACAACATGCGAGCCGGCTCATTGTCGCCATCGATGGCCCGGCAGGGGTCGGCAAGAGTACGGTGGCGAAGTTGCTGGCCTCTCGATTGGGTTATTTATATCTCGATACGGGAGCCCTCTATCGGGCAACGGCTTGGGCCGTGATCGAGTCGGGACGAGATCCGGCTGATGCGGAGGCGGTTGCCGCTCTCTTGCCGAGCCTATCGATCCAAATGCAGCTTCATCATGGAGCCGCGACGGTGCTAGTCAATAGCAGAGATGTGACTGGTGGACTCCGAACACCTGAGGTGTCGTCCGCAGCGTCGGTGGTCTCCGCAATTCCCGCGGTTCGGGCTTGGCTATTGCCTCTCCAGCGACAGATTGGACAGGGCGGTGCAGTGGTGGCTGAAGGGCGAGACATGGGAACAACGGTTTTTCCTTCCGCAGACGTGAAGTTTTTCCTCGAAGCAGATCCGAATGTCCGGGCGCAGCGTCGGCACCGCGAGCTTGTGACGGCAGGACATTCCGGGGCACTTGAGGAAACGAGTGCGGATTTATCGAGCCGTGATACAAGGGATCGTTCCCGTTCGATCGCCCCGCTGGCTCCTGCTGAGGATGCTCGGCATATCGACACCTCGAACGTGTCCGCTACCGAGGTGGTGGACCAGATGATGGCTGTGATTGCGGCGAAGTTGTGAGTTCGGCGATCTACGGGGTCTTATGGGCCTTCTTTCGAACCGTCGGGCAGCTCTGTTTTCGTTACCGAGTCGTGGGGGCGGTTCCCAAGACCGGTGGGTTCATCGTGGCGGCGAACCATGCCAGTTATCTGGACATTCCGTTCCTCGGTTGTGGGATTTGGCGGCGAGCCTGGTATTTAGGGCGTAGCGATCTCTTCCCCGTGCCAGGTTTCAAGGCGATCTGTCAATGGTTGGGATGGATTCCCTTGCGGACCGGCCGGTTGGATCGTGACGCCTTTGGCAAGGCGGTCAGTCTCGTCAAGGCTGGAAAAGTTGTGGTGATCTTTCCTGAGGGTGGCCGTAGTGCGGATGGACGGTTACAATCTCCTAAACCGGGGATTGGTGTGATTGTGGCGCAAACCGGTTGTGCTGTGGTTCCGGCCTATATCAAGGGCACCTACGAGGTGTTGCCGACAGGAACCATGTGGCCGCGTTTTCGTCCCGTGACCGTCTCCTATGGAGCACCCATTACGTTTTCCCGGAATGGGGAGAACGGAGAGACCAAGCAGTTTTATCAGGAGGTGACTCGCACCGTGATGGAGCACATTGCCTCCTTAGGTGACGTCGAGTCTCCAGTTCAGCAGTCCCGTGCCGGCATTCGCAAGGCTGAGTGAATGTCGGTGTATAACCATCAGCACCCGACTCTAGTCGGAAGGGTAGGATTTACATCATGAGTACGGTTTCGCCATCGAGTGATCAGCAATTAGACCGCGCGGCCTTAGCGGCCCTCTACGAGGAGACTTTCAAAAATCTCGAAGAGGGTACGATTACAGAGGGTCGTGTCGTTGCCGTCAGCAAAGACAAAGTGGTGGTCGACATCGGATACAAGTCCGAGGGCATGATCTCCAACGATCAGTTCTCCACCGAGGAGCTCCAGAATCTCAAGGTGGGCGATCCGCTGAAAGTCTACATTGAGGAATGCGAAGACGCCGACGGCAATCTGGTTCTCTCTAAAGAAAAAGCCGACAAGATGAAGATTTGGGAGGAGCTGGAGAAGCTCTTCAACGAAGAAAAAAGCATCGACGGCAAAATTGTGGCGCGAATCAAGGGCGGCATGATGGTGGATATCGGCGTGAAGGCCTTTTTGCCTGGCTCGCAGATCGACCTTCATCCAGTGCGGGATCTCGATGGGTTGGTTGGGCGCACCTTTCCCCTCAAGATCATCAAGATCAATCATCGGCGCGGCAACGTGGTCGTTTCCCGGCGCGTGCTCCTGGAAGAGACGAGGGATTCGAAACGAAAGAATACCCTCTCCACGTTGAAGGAAGGGCAATTGATCCAAGGCGTGGTGAAAAATATCACGGATTACGGGGCCTTCATCGATCTCGGCGGCATAGACGGGTTGCTCCACATCACGGACATGTCCTGGGGCCGTGTTGGCCATCCGTCGGAGATGTTCAACATCGGTGACAAAGTGGAAGTCAGTGTTCTTAAGTACGATCGAGAGACTGGGCGTATTTCGCTGGGCTTAAAGCAGAAGAGCGCCGATCCCTGGAGCGGCGTTGCCGGCAAGTACACGATTGGCACCCGCGTTCGAGGTCGTGTGGTGAGCCTGACCGACTACGGAGCATTCATCGAGCTCGAGCCCGGTGTCGAGGGACTGGTGCATGTCTCTGAGATGTCCTGGACACATGAGGTACGCCATCCGTCACGCGTCGTCTCCATCGGGGATCAGGTTGAAGCGGCGGTGCTGAACGTGGATCCTGGCAGCAGGAAGATTTCGCTCGGCATGAAGCAGACTGCGCCGAATCCCTGGGATATGGTGGAAGGAAAGTACGCCATCGGTACACACATTGAAGGGAAAGTGAAGAGCCTCACAGACTTCGGCGCGTTCGTCGGACTTGAAGAGGGCATCGATGGATTGATCCATATTTCCGACATGTCATGGACGAAGCACATCAAGCACCCCTCTGAACTCTTCAAAAAGGGACAGAAGGTCGAAGCGGTGGTGTTGCGGATCGACAAAGAGAAGGAACGGCTGTCACTCGGCTATAAGCAGCTCGGGAGCGATCCCTGGGACGCGGAGATCCCGAATAAATATGGCGTCGGGGATGTGGCGGTCGGGAAGGTTAGTAAGATCGCCGATTTCGGCATTTTCGTCGAATTGGACGGAGGCGTTGAAGGGCTGATTCACATCAGCGAGGCGGGTCTAGACCAACAGGCCAAGTTGGAAGAGAAGTTCAAATTGGGCGACGAAGTCACAGCCAAGATCATCAAGGTTGATCGTGAAGAGCGGAAGATCGCGCTCAGCCTGCGCGATCACCAGTCGGATAACGATCGCCGGCAGGTCGATGAATATCACTCCACGCAAGGCACGTTAGACCAAAGCTTGGGTCGCGCGGTCAAGCAGAGCCGGAAGCGAAACCAAGCTGAGGACGAGAAGTAGGTTCGAGCCAGCAGACATCAGCATCAGCCGGGGGTGCATAGGCGCCCCCGGCACTGTGAGCAGATAATACAATATGAGTAATGAAGCAACGGAAAAGCCGGCCAAGCGCGGGATCATGCGCAGAGTGTTTTGGGCGCTCGGCATCGGGCTAGGGCTGCTCTTTCTGATGAACCTGTTTCTTCCCGATCTTGACCTTTCGATGGAGGATCGGGTTGGGCTGATCCGTATTGAAGGCGTTATTCTGGATGCCCAATCCACGATCAGCGAATTGAAGCGATTTGCCGACAACCCTTCCGTGAAAGCCATTGTTCTGAGAATCGACAGCCCCGGCGGCGGAGTTGTGCCGTCGCAAGAAATCCATGATGCGGTCCAACGCATTCGGAACAAGAGCAATAAGCCTGTGATCGCTTCGATGGGATCGGTGGCGGCGTCAGGGGGCTATTACATTGCCGTGGCGACTGATCGCATCATGGCTAACTCCGGGACGCTGACGGGGAGTATCGGCGTGATCATGGAGACGGCTAACGTCGAGGGGTTGCTCAAGAAGATCGGGGTCGAAGGTGTCGTGATCAAAAGTGGCCGATTCAAG
>JBDSKU010000059.1:0-6693 GCA_039916745.1 Nitrospiraceae bacterium | reverse complement strand
AGATCATCACGCAAGATCTCCATCGAACCAAAGGCGCGTTCCGGCAGACCCATTACGCAGGCGAACCGGCCCTGGAGGTTCAGCATGGGGACCGTGCACTTCTCTTTCCACCCTGGAAGTTTGAGATTCGAGGCCCCCTGGCCCTGCTCGACTTGTTGGCGCGCCGAGGCCTCTTCTGTGTCCTTGGAGCTGTGGACTCTCAGGTCTTCTGGGAAATCCTCGCACAACTTCTTGACGAGGCCCGCTATCGACCGGGTAATCAGCCGTTCACAGCAGCGAATCTCCCGACAATTTTCGGCGAGATCTTCGAGCGACTTTCGAGCCTTGCGCAAGGCGAGACCCTGAACCTGTCAGATTACAGCCTGTTACGCAGACAGATTCCACGCGTGCTTCCCCTCCTCCCGATGCAGGGTCCGACCTATCGTTTCCGCTCCGTTCAGATTCGCCGCGGAGCCGTCTTCCCTGGAATCCCTTCCAGCAGTACCGCCAGACGGTTTTCTGACATGGTCGAAGAGACCCCTCCTTGGATGCTGATCCTCGTGCCGGAATAAACCAGTAAAAGAGCAGTCTTCCCCCGCAGGTCCGCATGCATCAACGGTTTCAGACTGGTCGATGCAGAAACTCACGTGAAAATTGACCGTCTCCAGACCCTTTGTTAGACTTCGATCGTGTCAGATCACTCTGCACATCTGAACCACCAGGACTACTAATCTCAACATGAGTTCATTTCATACCGTCCGGGCGATCCAGGACAATATTGGGCTGGTCATCAAGGGGAAGACCCACGTGATTGAAATGGCGGTGGTCTGCCTTCTGGCTCGAGGCCATCTTCTGCTCGAAGATGTGCCAGGGGTTGGTAAAACCACGTTGGCACACAGCTTGGCCAGATCACTCGATTGCTCGTTCAAACGCATTCAATTTACCAGCGATCTCTTACCTTCCGACATCGTCGGCGTCTCCATGTTCAATCGGCAAAAACAGGGGTTCGAGTTCATACCGGGCCCAATCTTTGCCAACGTTGTACTGGCCGACGAGATCAATCGCACCACGCCGAAGACTCAGAGCAGTCTTCTAGAAGCGATGAGCGAGGCACAGATTTCCGTCGATAATCAGACCCACCCGCTTGAGCAGCCCTTCATGGTCATTGCGACGCAGAATCCTGCCGAATATCATGGGACATTTCCTCTTCCGGAATCTCAACTTGACCGATTTCTGATGCGCCTCTCCATTGGATACCCTTCGCTTGAGGAAGAGCGGAAGGTGCTCGACCGTCCACATTCGTTGCATCCGGCTGAAGCCTTGGAGGCGGTGTTGACGGCTCACGAAGTATTGGCATTACAGGCCCGCGTCGATCAGGTGCATATGGAAGAGAGCTTGACTGACTATCTGCTCGCGATTGTGCAAGCGACCCGTCAGAGTGAGCTTCTTTCTCTGGGCGTCAGCACCCGAGGAGCGCTAGCGCTGAGCAAAGCTGCCAAGGCATTGGCGGTCGTCCGGGGACGCGACTATTGCCTTCCTGACGACATCAAGGAGCTCGCACCGATCGTGCTGTCCCACCGTGTCATGCTAAATCGGACCCATGGAATGCGGACCCAGAGCTTCGAACAGGCCGAACGCATGGTCCTCGACATTGTTGAGACCGTTTCCGTTCCCGTCTAGCCTGTCACGGATGGGCGCCTCGGCCAACTGGATAAAGTACCCGCGTGAAGCATCCACTTCTCACCCTCCACGTCTCTTCGGTCTTCTCGTCTCTGCGAGATCTGTCCCGTCGGCGGTCGATTCGACTTACGTCCGAAGGGACTAGGTTTCTTCTTTTTACATTCGGGATCGGGCTGGCCGCCATTAACACCGGCAACAATCTATTTTACTTATTGCTGGCGATGATGCTCAGCCTCATCGTGATATCAGGACTGCTCTCCGAGCATTGTCTTCGCCGATTGGAAATTCACAGGCATGTGCCCGATCTCATTATGGCCAATGAGCCGACCACCCTCACGCTCTCAGTCGCGAACCGGCATCGGCACCTGCCCAGCTTTTCTTTGCGTTTGCTCGATGTTGTCGAAGGCCAGGATGTCGACAGAGGACTCGCCATTCACCTCCTCCCCGCACAGAGCTCGATGCTCCTGTCCTATCCCTTGTTGGCGACAAAACGGGGCTGGATTCGGTTTGAAGGCATCCGGGCGCAGACGCTATTTCCATTTGGGTTATTTCTCAAGAAAGGGTTTTACGCAACGGAAGCGCATCTGCTTGTCAGTCCTCCCATTAAGCCACTCGCTTTGCGATTCATGGATGAATTGGTCAGCGAAGGACAAGGAGAGTCTCTCTCTCGACGAGGACAGGGGACCCAACTCTACAACTTACGCCTCTATCAGCCGGGGGATGACTCGCGATCTATTCATTGGATGACAACGGCCCGCACATCCCAGCTTATCGTGCGGGAAACCGAAGCAGAAGATCAGCGACGCATCCTGGTCGTTCTTTCGATCGTGGCTCCAGACGAAAGCGAACCGCTATTCGAACGAAGCGTGACATTCGTCGCATCCCTTCTCTGGGAACTGACAGAACGGAGTTACCCCGTGCGACTGATCGTTGGGAGGGAGGACTCGGGGCTCGGATCCGGATCCGCCCATCTCTTGGCGATGCTACGCCTGTTGGCGCTTTGCGAACGGCACCCACCTGAAACCAGTGAGGTCAACCATGGCGGCGAGTACCTATCGCTCCCCCACGAACCCGATCGGGGCTACACGGTGGCGGTTGTCCCCTGGTCGGAGCAGGCGGCATCTACAAGCACGGTACAGGCCGATAGAGTGCTCCACGCGGCGCAACTCGAAGAATTAACCCATGCCTTTTGATCAAGCCTTTAAGCTCAGCTCCGTCCTCCTCGCCATCATCGCTTTCAGCGGACTGGTGTTTGCGCAAAGTGTCCCCCTCTGGATCGCTCTTCCGACGGCGATCATTCTCATCGTCACGTTGTGTGATGCGGGAGGGATTTCTTTCGTTCGGCGGGCGATAGCACAGGTTACTGTCTCCCCAACCATTTGGAACGTTCTGTTGATCGGTGCCTTTGTCATATTTCTGATCGATCTCACGGTGGTATCACAAGATCTTCTCCCGGCTGGTATCCATTTCTTGGTCATGTTGCTGGGTGTCAAGTTGCTCACCCTTCAACAACGGTGTGATTATCGGCACCTCTATGCCATCAACCTCATGGCAATCCTGGCCTCCGCTGCACTCACAACCGATGCGTGGTATCTGCCGATTTTTCTGCTGTATCTGCTCGGAGCGGTCTGGACACTCTTGCTGTATCACTTGACTCAGGGAACGACTGAAGCCTCTGCCGGCGTCATACCCACGAGCATGGCAGCCTGTCACGCGACATTCCCGAACAGAATCACTCACCGCTTCTTTTGGTTGACGAACGGAACCGCCGTCATGACGGTTGGTCTGACGCTCGCCATCTTCTTTGTGATCCCTCGTATCGGGGCCGGCGTGTTGCAAAAAACACATGGAGAGGCTCTGCGGACGACGGGGTTTTCCGATCGGGTTGACCTGGGGACGATCGGGTCTGTCAAGCAGGATCCTCAGATCGTCATGCGGGTTGAACTACCTGACCAACCCACTGTTGCGAAAGATCGCCTCTACTTGCGAGGCCTCGCCTACGATCAATACAATGGACGATCGTGGAGCCACAACGGAACCCGTCGCCGTTCATTGAGTCTCGTGGCGGATGGAGTGTTCCTTGCTCGCCCAGCTGGCAGCCGTCTTCCGGACAGCCTGTCCGTGCCGATCCGCCAAGATATTCTGCTGGAAACGCTCGATACCCCGGTCCTGTTTGCCGCCCCATTCGCGGAGCTTGTGAGCGGCGATTTTCTCGCCATACAGGTTGATGCCATGAGTGGCCTCCACTTGCCGTTCCCTCCTTCTTCTCGTGCCCGATACTCTGTCATCTCTCAGGTCTCGCAGCTCGTCGCAGGCGACCGGGCCGCGAGGGTTTTGGCCTATCCCGACTCAATTCGTTCCCGCTACCTCCAAGTTTCCGTAGAATCACAACAGGTTGCTGACCTAGCGCATCGGGTCGTTCAGCAGGCCGCGACCCCATTTGAACAAACGATTGCGATCCAGCAGCATCTCTTAGAAAACTATCGTTACAGCCTTGAGGCCGATACGGTGACACTGAGTCATCCGCTCGATGAATTTCTATTCGTACGTAAGACGGGATACTGCGAGCATTACGCAACTGCGATGGTCATGATGCTACGCATGTTAGGAATTCCCGCTCGACTGGTGACAGGATTCCTGGCCACAGAATGGAACGAATTTGGAGGGTATTTCACTGTGCGTCAGCGGGATGCGCATGCCTGGGTTGAGGTCTACTTTCCGCAATCAGGCTGGATCACGATGGATCCCACACCCAGCGTCAGTACAGCGGTCGGGACCTCTCGATGGGAGTCTGTTCGAAGATTTTTGGAATTCTTTCGATTACAGTGGGATCGTCTGTTCGTTCGTTATAGCGGGAAGGATCAATTGGCAGTTGTTCACGAAGTTCGAGAAGGCAGTGATGCATTGCGTGAGAGAGTGAGTGGCTGGGTTTCGGCATTGAGCTCCCCAATAGGCCATGTACTCAATCGACTGGCGCGCATGTCTCGAGTCGTCCAGCCAGGAGTGTTGGAACTTGTTACGGGAGTGGTGGTGGTCGGCTTGGCCTTGCTCCTACTTATGCTCCGAGACAGGATAGGCCTCTGGGCCAGCATACATCTCTCGATTGCGCCTTCACAGCACGCGATCGTACAGCTCTATGCCCGAATGCTTCGTACGTTAGAAAAGAAGGGCATGCCCAAACTCCCAGCCGCTACTGCCGCTGAATTTACCAGACAGGTGGAGCGGAAATGGGAGGCGGCCGGGCCCGTGGTGGCGGACGTGACTGCCCTCTATCAGCAGGGACGATTCAGTCGCGTCCCTCTCCTACCAGAAGAGCTTTCCCGCGCAGCCGAACAAGTAGGGCGACTGCAATCCCTTCTGCGTACAATCCACTAAAAAGCCTATCTAATAGACTGATTTTCACGACTTTGATTAAACATGACTAGGACCGTGGGCCCATTGCACGTTCCCTTCTAACAGGCACATGCACACCCGCTGGACGTTCTACGCTCCCTCATCTGGGACGATCTCAAGGTACATCGGTAAAACAGCGAAGCGGTGTCTGTGTAGGCGGGCTGGTAAATAGTTTCGACGGAAAGTAGATCTATCAGAGAATTGTGAAAAAGAAGGGGTGTTGAGGATGGAGCTTCTATTGATGGGTCAGGAAGTATCTAAAACGTGACCAACAGTAAAATTGGAGCGGGAAACGAGATTTGAACTCGCGACCCTCGCCTTGGCAAGGCGATGCTCTACCACTGAGCTATTCCCGCCCAATCACAGTCGGTGCAAGGGGTGAGATTCTACTGAGTAGGAACGAGACTGTCAAGCGGCCAGGACAACATCATTCCTCCTCCGTTACCTTCGTTACAATCGCTCCAAAGTGCTACTAAAAGGTAACGCTCGATTGATTAACGTAAGGCGTTGATTTGTTACCGCTTAGGAGACGGTAGACGCTCGCTGTGGAGAAGGTGCTACGGCAAGTACTCACATGCGAAGGCTCGCCACGAGTGAAACAGCGTAGAAAGTGTAATAGTTGTCATAGTTTTCAATATCTTATAGTGATTGTCCGCAGACGGATTGTTTTCCGCGGTTGGTGTGAATATTGCGAACGTAGAAGGCCCATGATGCCTGGTCTGCAGAGTAAATCGACAAGCTCGACCGATACATCGGTCGAAAACTATTCGATTATTCGAGGTTCGTGCATCGCTTTAGAGGGAGGGGGGTGGTCTGAAATTTCCGCTGTGCGCCAGTGAAGTCGCGTGGGCTTATTGAAGCCCTCAACTCTTAGGAGGTGTCACCCATGTTTTTGTCACGTCGGCAGTTTTTAAAAGTCTCCGTGGGGACGGTCGCCGCCGTCGCGGTGGCGGACAAGGTCCTGGCCTTGACCGCGCTCCAGCCGGTCACCGAAGTCGGGAACCCGTTGGGCGAGTACCCCGATCGCTCGTGGGAGCGGGTCTATCACGACCAGTATCGCTACGATTCGTCGTTTACCTGGTGTTGTTCGCCGAACGACACGCATGCCTGCCGCATTCGGGCCTTCGTCCGGAACGGCATCGTCATGCGGGTCGAGCAGAACTACGACCACCAGACCTATGAAGATCTCTACGGCAACCGGGGCACGTTCGCGCACAACCCGCGCATGTGCTTGAAGGGCTTTACCTTCCACCGCCGCGTCTATGGCCCCTATCGCTTGAAGGGCCCCTTGATGCGAAAGGGCTGGAAAGAATGGATGGACGCCGGCTCGCCGGAGATGACCCCCGATACGAAGCGCAAGTACAAGTTCGACAGCCGCTTCCTGGACGACATGCTGCGCGTGTCTTGGGACACGGCCTTCACCTATGCCGCCAAGGCGATGATCATCATTGCCACGCGGTACAGCGGCGAAGCGGGCGCGCGTCGGCTCCGGGAGCAGGGCTATGCGCCGGAAATGATCGAAATGATGAAGGGCGCGGGCACGCGCTGCTTCAAGCATCGCGCCGGCATGCCGGTCCTCGGCATCATCGGCAAGATGGGCAACAGTCGTATGAACGGCGGCGTCAACGCGTTGCTGGACAC
>JBDSKU010000058.1:0-4090 GCA_039916745.1 Nitrospiraceae bacterium | reverse complement strand
CTCCACGTACCCTCGGGGGTACGTGGAGGGTCTGAGCGATGCGAGAACGACGCTGACGGATTTTTTCAGCATCCTGGCTTGGCGGATTGCCATTTTTAGGAGGGCTGTGCTAGCCTAGTTGTACCTTTCCCGCAGGGGCCTGGCGGTGAGGTGGCGCGAAAGAAACAGGCCTGCAGCATTGATGTTGCCTTGCCCGAGAATCTCGTCGGAAGTCAGACCTAAGTCGCCACGTCCTTTGCGTCTTTGGCCCGCTCCTTCCCCCGTTCCTCGAGCCCAAGACAATATCATCATACTCAAAGGAGGAACCCCAGATGGGTTCAAAGATCTATGTCGGTGGGTTGCCCTATTCAGCGACCGAGCAGGAGTTGAGTGACCTGTTCGGGCGGCATGGTGCCGTCGCTTCAGCGCGGATCATTACGGATAAGTTCACGGGACAGTCACGGGGCTTCGGCTTCGTCGAGATGTCTTCGGATGCGGAAGCCCAGGGAGCTGTTGCCGCGCTCAACGGTGCGGAAATGGGTGGCCGGACCTTAACCGTCAATGAAGCGCGTCCCCAGGAGCCTCGTACGGGCGGTGGCGGCGGCGGATTTGGTGGCGGTGGTGGCCGAGGCGGTGCCGGTGGCGGCAAGCGCGATCGCTACTAATCCTAATTCACGAATGTGAAGGGGGCTGTTATCGTCGAGATAGCAGCCCCTTTTTTTGCGGCCTGGCTGACGAATCAACCGAATGACAGGGTGCGATGAGATGGCGACTCTAGAAGCTGTCCGACCACGTTGTTCAGGAGGAATGTGATGTCTTTTCAAGGAGCAGCAATACCAAGATCCATATCGCTAGCTGATTTGCCGTCATTCTCATTTCACAAGAGTCCCGTTCTCGTCGTAGAAAATTTTTGGTCGGCGGACGAGCGGAAGTTCTTCCGTGAGGGCATGCATGAGGCGGTCTGGAAGAGTTTGGCGGATCTGCCGAAGGTCAGAGAGGCCTTCCCAAATGCGGGAAATTGGGCGAAGGCAGAAATTGGCAAGGCCCAAGGACAGCGTTTGCTTTCGCGGTTACAGTTGCCCTGCATTCAGGACTACATGGAGTCCTTTCCGAATATCATCGGCCGGCATGTGGGATTCAGTTATTACTCCTACGCGGCTGGCGATTGTCTGCTGACTCATGACGATACCGATCAAGGGTATGGGATGCAGGGCGGGACAGCGCCCAAGCGCCGTATCGCTCTGGTGAGCTATTTTCATGACAAATGGAAGTCGGATTGGGGTGGGGAGCTCATTATTTATGCAGAGCGGAAGGCGCATGATTCCGATCAGCCGGAGCTTGAGGTGGCTCATTGTATCGAGCCTCGTCCAGGCTCCCTCGTGATGTTCACGGTTCCCCGTTTCCATCGAGTGTGCCGGGTGGATCAAGTTGCGGGCGATCAGCGGCGGCTTTCGATTGCCGGATGGTTCATGACGGAACATCCGTAGGTTTCGCCACCTGTTAAAAATCGATGGGGGCTGCCATATCCCAATGGCAGCCCCCATTTTAGTTTAGTGATGTGAGAGCAGGACTGTCTATTGAAGTCAGACGCCAGCTAGCCGACCCACTCGTCAGAGGGCCGTATAAGTCCTGGAGGTTTTTCTGTCAGACTTTCGACCGAAGGCGCCGGTGCGTGAAGTGTCTGTCGTACGAGTGTCACCAGGGCGTTCGGTTCAAATGGCTTGGGAAGAAACGGGAGGGTCCCCCGGCGTATTCCATAGCCTGCCAGTTCCTGTTCGACATTGCCGGACATGAGGATGACTCGCAGATCTTTCCGTATGCGGACTGCGCGGATGGCCAGCTCGTGGCCATGCACGTGGGGGAATTGATTGGCGCTTGAAGCCAATTGAAAGCCCGGAGGAGGCAGGACTAAGTCTGTGAGCAACAGATCGATAGACCCTTCGTGCTGCGTGCAGAGTTTGAGCGCGTCCGAACTGCCATCGGCATGGAGGACCGTGAAGCCAGCCTCTTCCAGAATCCTCTTGCAGAGTTTGGTGAGGGCCAACTCGTCATCGACCACCAGGATGGTCGGGGATGTGGCTCGTGGTGATGTGTTGCGCTCTCCTGGCATATAGGTTTCCCTCATCAATATCATAGCCATGGGCAGAGTCCGTGGCGAGAGAATCCTCGTTTCTTGTAACGCTGGCGTAGGAGAATCTGGCAGGGTTTCAAGCCGCGGGCGGGTTTCTCGCATCGCTCGTAGCTTCGAGCCCACTCACCGGCTGGGTGGAATGAGACCGCAGCTAAGGGAGAGTTTTCAGAAAAGAGCTCGGCTACTCTCGACCAGATCGGGCCTTGAGCGCATCGAGCCGCTTCTTCTCCAGACTCACATGCAGGGATTTCTCCTGCGTGACAATCACGGCCCCCGGCGCCTGGCCCTTCGCTTTCTTGACCCACTTGCGCCGGGTGTAGATTACATCGCCTTTGCCGCTTTTCTTGAGATCGCTATAGAGCAGGGCCAGCGTGGCGGCGTCGCGTATCGTCTCGGGCGGTGGATCGCTTCCTTTTTCCAGGCGTACCACGACGTGAGAGCCGGGGGCGCCGCGAGCATGGAGCCAGAGGTCGTCACTCTTGGCGAGGCCGAACGTCAACTCGTCATTCTCCCTGGCGTTCTTTCCGACATAGATCGCCAACCCGTCTGACGAGGTGAAGCGCCGGAACGGACCCTGACGTGGCTCCTGCTTGCCTTTAGCCTCTCCAGTCCGCGAAGAGGTTCTGGTTTGCATATTGGGACGCGCGGTCTCGGATGGCTGCCAGGTTCCCTGTTCGATGGCGGTTAATTCTCCTTGTAGAGACTCCAGCTCTTTTTCTCCCCCCGTGATTCGAGGGTGGAGCTCCCGCTGTGCAGCCAGGTGCTTTCGATGTTTGCGGAAGTAGTCGTCCATATTGCCCTGGGGAGTTTTGGTCTGGTCGAGCGGGATCGTCAGGTTGGGGAGCGCCTCATCGAAATAATCTACCACGGTTACGTCGGTCTGGCCCCTGCGGATGGTACCCAGGTTCGCCTTGATGAGTTCACCGTAGCGATCGTACGTCTTGTACTTCTCGGCTTTTGCGAGGTCTTCGTGCCAGGCTTCAATGCGGCGGCGGAGCTTCTTGATGGATTTTTTAAGTATCCCTGCCCGGGCATGTCGTACGGTCTCGACAACGGAGGTTGCTTCGGCTTTGTGATAATGGGCGTCGATGGCAGCCGACAGGGGAAATGGTGATTCTTGGATATGCTGGCTGAATCGATCGAGGTCGGCTGCATGCCGATCCCCTTGAGGGAGAGCAGGTGGCGCATAGATCTGTCCCACAAGGTTCTTCACCCCGTTCAGGTCTCGCCGGATGAGGCCTGCATCATCGAGTACGAGGAGATTCGCTGTCTTTCCTGTTAATTCGGCGACCAGGGTGCAGGGACCTTCCTTGGCGCGCAATGTCAGTTGAACGATCCGGTCACCGGGGATCTGCTCGATCCGGTCGATGCGTGCGCCTTGGAGATGAGCGCGGAGAAATTGACAGAAGGGGGGAGGCGTCGGTGGATTCTGAAAGGCTTCCGTGGTGAAGTGGAGACGGGCGGTTTCGGGGTGGCATGAGATGAGGAGTCGGTGCGTCCGTCCCGGCGCACGAATTTCCAGCACGAGCGTTCGGTCCGTCGGCTGGTAAATCTTTTGAATCCAGCCTCCAGCCAATGCCGGAGTCAGTTCCCTCACCACCTTGGCAATTTCTGTCGCCGTCAATGCCACGATTCGTCTCCGGCCGGTCGCGATGATTGAAGCAGGTCTTTTTTGCCGCATGAGACCACAGTGGCCACACTTGTAGCGGTTGCGGCTGAATGCTGTTCGTCCGCACTCTACGATTCACCGCGAAAACTCGCAAGCTGCAGGTACGACAGTCTTGGCATTGCGATTGCTTCTGTAGGAAGCAATCGGGTGGGTGCAGGCCTGCTAAGCTTGAAAGAGGAGTACAAGGGGCATTGTGGCGGTGAGCGTGAGTTGGACAAGGAGGGTCTCATGCAGTGCACCAGATGTGACGGTCTCATGGTGGCGGATAGCCTGATCGATATGCAGGAAAGCAGTATTCCGATGTGGATGAA
>JBDSKU010000057.1:0-5375 GCA_039916745.1 Nitrospiraceae bacterium | reverse complement strand
TTGAGGATCTGAACGATGCAAGAACGAAGCTGGTGGCCTGTTTCAGCGCCCAGCTAGAGGAGTTCGCCGATCAGCTTCACCGCCTCTTCCGGCGAGGCAGCAGCATAGACGAGATCGGGCGAGAGACTCTTGAACAGACTCACGCCAGCCTTATCCGCACCTAACAGAATCACCATCTTCTTGGCCTTCAGCGCCAATGCTACTTCCGAAACCGTACCAGTCCCACCGAGTCCGCAGGCCACGATGATGTCGCTGGACATCACGTTCACATTGTTGCGCGCCTGGCCCAGATCCGTAACGATGGCCACGTCCACATATCGGGACACCGACGCCTTGTCGTCCGGAAGAATTCCGATCGTCAAACTGCCAGGCACCGACTTGGCGCCCTCACTCGCCGCATCCATCACACCGCTTGCGCGCCCCCCGGTCAATACCACCCATCCTTGACGGGCGATCAGCTCACCCACACTTTTCGCGTCAGCTAGCGCTCTGGTACCGGCCTTGGCCGGACCCATCACACCGACTACTGGCTTTCTCGTCGATCGTCGAATCGGACGTTTCACGGACCGCACCTCACTGGGCAAAGATAATGGACGGGTTACCGGGACCAGAAATATACACTGAGGGTGGAGAGCTTGTCGCGCAGATCTGGCGAACGTCCAGAACAATGCGAGTCACGCCAGGCGAGGCCCAGAGCCCCCACTCACGTTATGGTTTCCCCCACAATTCCTCGAGCCGCTGGGCACGACCACAACTGTATTTATAGAATTTGTAGCGAACGGGGTTTTTCTTGTAGAAGTCCTGATGGTATTCCTCGGCGGAATAAAATGGAGCGGCAGGCACAATTTGCGTGACAATCGCCACTTTGAACCGTTTCGATTGCTCAATAGCTTGCTTGGAGGTCTCCGACAGACGTTTTTCCTCCTCAGTCTGATAGAAAATGGCCGCACGATATTGCGAGCCATGGTCACAGAACTGCGCGTTCGCTGCGAGGGGATCGACGTTGCGCCAGAATGCATCCAGCAGCTTCTGATAGCTCACCTTCGCCGGGTCATAGATGACCTCGACCGATTCCGCATGCCCCGTCCGTCCAGCGGACACCTCTTCATAACTCGGATTGGCGACGGTCCCTCCCATATATCCAGACGTCGCGGACAGCACGCCGTCAACCTTCTCGAAGGCTTCTTCCATGCACCAGAAACAGCCGCCGGCAAAGTAGGCCTTGCCAAATGGCGCATCCGCTGCAACCTGTCCGGTCTGCTGCAGGGTCCAGGCTCCGATGAGAAGAATGACGACCGTCAGAAACGATACCGCAGCTTGTTTGTTCATGAGACGGTCCTCCTCACAGAGTCAGTCGAATAGCTGTATGAATCCTTACACCTCACATGCGAGACAAACGGGACGGATGACGGTTCGATGTCAGAGTTCGAGGTTTTCGGAACTGCGAACCCCGAACTTCTTAATTCGGATCGCGCACTTCTTGCTTGTCTCGCTTACACTTCACATTCGAGAAGCAGACGGCATGAAGTCGGCATGGGCCCAAGCCTTCTTGAAGCGGTCTTCAGTCTCAGCCGCCTGCTCGCCTTTATGTTGGGCCTTGAGGCTCTGGATCAATCCGATCAACGCCCACCCGTTGTCCGGATGCCGCAGAAGATCTGCGCGATAGACCCCTTCCGCATCGGAGGGGCGGCCGGCCAGCAAGAGCACCGTCCCAAGATAGTGCCGCACGGACAGGGGCCAGAGCGGCGGCTCCGAGTATGGGAGCGCCTCTTCCATCTTGATCGCGTCCTCGAACAGACGGATCGCCTCATCGTAGCGTTGACGCCGAGCAGCGAGTTCCCCTGCCAGGATCCTCTCAGCAATTTTGAGGACGGCGCCCTCGGTCTTGTCTTCCGCCGTCCGACTCCGTCGGAACTGCTTCGTCAGGCCGGCCAGCACGACATGTTCACCCTCCGCTCCGGGAATCCGACCAGTCGCCACAAGGGCGAGTCCTCGCCCCAATCGCCACATGCCTTCCATCAAACGCAATCCCTTGGGCGGCGCTGGTTCCCTGAGCAACTCCTCCCACCGGCCGAACCGAATCATTGAGAAGATCGGCGTCGGGAGATAGAGTTCCTTCCAGCGATCTTTGCCGGCTTCTTCCGCGGTAATGGTGGCCGTCAAGTCGCGAGCCGCTTTCATGGCATCGACATTCCGTCCCTCCATCGCCAAGGAGGCCCAGAGAAAATGGAGATTGTGGGTGTAATACCCATCGGCATATTCGCCGGTCGGGCGTCGGTTGGCCAAATACTGTTGATCGATATGGGCTGCCTGCTGATTTCGTTCCGCCGCCTCGTGGTATTTCCCAACCCGCATGTAAATGTGCGCCGGCATATGCACAAGGTGTCCGGCACCGGGCATCAGATCAGGCAGACGCTCCGCACAAGGCAAGGCCCGTTCCGGTCGCAGTGAGGCCTCGACCGCATGCACGTAATAGTGGCAGGCTCCCGGATGTTCGGGGCTCCGTGCAAGTACGGACTCGAGTGTCGAGACGATCTCCTCGGTGCCAGGCTGCGGTCGCCCATCCTGCTTCCAGAAGTCCCAGGGCCGCAAATCCATCAACGCTTCGGCGAACAAGGTCGCCGAATCGGCATCTTCGGGAAACCGCTGCGCCACCGATCGCATCGCCTTCGCATACGCTTCGTCGAGGCCCTTACGCTTGACCCCTTTTCGGCCTACATACCGTGTGACCAAGGCCTCGATGTAGGCCCGTTCCCCGGGAGTGGCGCGATCTGCCAGACGTTGAGCTTTCTGAACCATCTCGATAGCCCGATGCTCGTCCTTCTTCTCCATCGCACCATTGATGTTGGGGCCGAGTGCCAGCGCGATGCCCCAATAGGCCATCGCCGCCTGCGGATCGAGCACAGCAGCGGCTTCAAACGATCTGATCGCTTCTTCGTGATTGAAGGCATAGACGAGTCGGAGCCCCTGATCGAAATAGCGTTGCGCCTGTTCCGATGTGGTCGTAATGGGATGGTGGAGGGAACCAAGATTATCGAAGAGCGGCACCGCGGCGGCCTGGCCGGCAAGAACCGCTTCCACTGGCACACACAGCGTCAGACACAATGTCATTCCTACCACCACGCGCGTCGCAACCATCCAACTCCCCACTAGGCGCATGGTCCCCCGTTGTTCAATCCACATCCTCTGCCGGCTCGGTCTACTGTAATCGTTCATCGTGATCCATGTTTCGAATGAGGACCGCACGTCCTCCCTCATCTACGAAGGCTTCGATCCGATCCCCGACATGGGCCGGTCGATCGATGCGCGTATTCTCGTCATGCGCCACGCGACGGTCGACACCACTGATTTCTCGAACAAGATAGGCCCCGCCTTCAACCGCCGTCACCTGTCCTTGGAGCATGGAGGCATGGACCGGGACTGCGAACCGCGCATCGGTGTCCGGGCGGGCGCCCAACGTCCCCTGCACAATCCCTCGCCCGAGATCCTCTTGCTTCGACGGTCCCGCGATGTCGCAACCGGCGCCAAACAGGCTGGCTCCCATCACGATCATGAAGCACCACCTCGTCATATACATTGCCACTCCTTCCTGCGGAATCGCGGGCTTTTATCCGGTTGTCGACTCATGACGAGCGAACGTCAAAATCGAGTGACGCTGGAAAAGTTGAAATCTCGAAGCCTCATCGAGGGCACCAGGAGCTTGCCGGTTTCTGACGTGATTGCTTCCGCCGGGTTGGTAAAGGCCTCAACTCGATTGAAGACCTGGAGCGGGCTCTCATGAAATCGAAAGTTCTTCACGGCCGACACAATCTGGCCATTTTCGACAAGGAACGTGCCGTCCCTCGTCATACCGGTCAGGGTGAGATCGGTCGGATTGACCGTCCGGATATACCAGAAGTTCGTCACAAGGATGGCCCGCTCCGTATGTTTGATCAATTCTTGTAACGTCGGCAGGGACGACCCTGCTCCAGAGAGGCAGGGCGCATCGAGCGTCGGGATTGAATCGATGCCTCGCGCTTTCGCCGTGAAACGATCGTACGACAACTGTGTCAGCACCCCCTCCGTCATCCAGTCGGATGCCACTGTCGGTAACCCGTCCGAGGTGAACCCGATGCCCAAGAGATTCTCATGATCCGGCAGATTGCGAAGCGACAGTCGTCGGTCGACGATCAGTTGGCCCAGCTTGCCCGATAAGGCGCTCGTGCCTTTTTCGTAGGCCTTCGCATCGAGCGTCCAGAGAAGCGCAGACCAGAGCCCCGCGACGGCAGCCGGCTCCAGAATCACGGGATAGCGCCCTGGTGGTAACTCGCGCACCTCCAAGCCTCGTTTGGCTTTATTGATTGCGGTGAGCGTCCGGTCCTGTACTTTTAGATGATCGATGGATCGATGGGCCGCGGCACCCCAGCCGGTGGCCTCGCCGGCCTGAACCGTGAGACTGAACCGTGCGTCGGTCCGCTCTTCGTGGGCGAAGAGTCCCGTACTCGAGGCCACGCCCACCGTCGCCATCGACGAGGATACAATCCCGGCTGCGCCGAGATTTTCCATCCGGCATTGCCCGATCGCCTCATTGGCATATTCCAGCCGACGTGCCGGACCGGCCAATGCTGTTTCGACTCGCGTCGTCGGAGGCATCGGATATTGCTGTGGCTCCGCCGGCGGGAGATATTCCGGATCCTCCGGCGACAGTTGCGCGATCTCCGTCGCCTTGATCACGGTCTCTTGCACCGATCCCGCGGTAAAATCCGTCGTGCTGGCGGTGCCGTGCCGCCGCCCGAATGCCACCGTCACGCTCAACGACCCGCGCCTCGTATCGACGTTCTGGACAATCTGATTGTTCGCGAACCGCGTCGTCCCGCTCTGCTGATCCTGCAACGACACGAGCGTATGGTCGCCGGTCGAATGTTTTAAGACCAGCTCCGAGAGAAATCGGAACTCGTTCCGGCTCGTCAGCTTCGGCCAGGTCTTGTGGCCTGTCGTACTCATGATCCGGCCTGCCCTCCGATAACCTGCACGTTGCGGAATCGCGCGTGAGAGGCCGGATGGCTCATCCAGCCGGACTGGCCTGGCTGACCCTTGCCGCACGTAATGAACCCATACCGCCGGCGGTGCGACCGATCGGCGACCCCGTCGCAACTGCCCCAGAACTCCGGCGTGATCCCATGGTAAATAACATCGCGAACCATATGGGTCCGCTTCCCGTTTTCAATCAGCCAAAATGCATCGCCGCCGAATTGGAAGTTATACCGTTGTTGATCGATGCTGTAGGACCCGTGACCTTCGATATAGATCCCCCGTTTCACATCGGCGAGCAGCTCGTCGAGAGTGGAGGACCCCGGCTCAAGGCCGATGTTGGCAATGCGGACGATCGGCACGCT
>JBDSKU010000056.1:0-5779 GCA_039916745.1 Nitrospiraceae bacterium | reverse complement strand
AGGACTTCTTTGGTCTTTTCTGAGTGGAGTTTGATCAGTTGACCGGCACGATCTTTCACTTCGAATCGTGTGCCCCAGGGGGCCACGCCTGCTTCACGCAGGACATCAAGCTTCTTGATCCGTTGCTGCTGCTGTTCGTTCAGTTCGTCCATGATGTATGCCTTTACCCGTTCGTACTCACCGTCAGCTCTCGAACTCGTCCATGTCAGTCTGTTGGTAGCTGAGCGCGGATTTTCCAAGCTGCTTCATCTTTAAATAGGCCTCGATAAAGCCGTCCAGATCACCATCCATGACGGCGGCGACCTGGCCCACTTCATGGCCGGTCCGGTGGTCTTTCACCATTTGATAGGGCTGGAACACGTACGAGCGAATTTGGCTGCCCCAGGCAATGTCTTTCTTCTCGCCCACGATGGCGTTGAATTCCGCCTCTTTCTTTTTCAGTTCCAGTTCGTAGAGACGGGCCTTCAAGACCTTCATCGCGCCATTGCGGTTCTGTAGCTGCGATCGCTCGTTCTGACATTGGACGACGATCCCGGTCGGCAGGTGCGTCATTCGAATGGCGGTCTCGACCTTATTCACATTCTGGCCACCGGCGCCGCCTGCCCGAAAGGTATCGATTCTGAGGTCTTTGTCTTCGATGACGAGGTCGATTTCCTCATCCACCTCAGGATAGACGAACACCGAGGCAAAAGAGGTATGCCGACGCTTGTTGGCATCGAAGGGCGAGATGCGAACCAACCGATGTACGCCTGCCTCAGCCTTGAGATAGCCATAGGCATAGGGCCCCGTCACGGACAAGGTCACGCTTTTCACTCCGGCTTCTTCTCCAGGAATCAAGTCCAACGTCTCGACCTTGAATTTCTTGCTCTCGGTCCAACGGACGTACATGCGGAGCAGCATCTGGGCCCAGTCTTGCGACTCCGTCCCGCCAGCACCGGGATGGATCGCCACAATCGCATTGTTGGCATCCAGTTCGCCGGAAAGCAGTAGTTCAAGCCGCAGGGCCGCAAGCTTCGGCTCGAATTGGTCAAGTTCGGCCGCTAATTCCTTCAGGAGTCCGGTGTCGAGGGTTTCTTCCGCAAGCTCCAGTAAGGCGCCGATATCATTCATCTTCCCATCGATCTCGCGCCACACTTGCAACTCACGCTCGATCGTGGACTTTTTCCGGCTGATCTTGGCGGCTTTTTGCGCGTGGTTCCAAAAACCAGGCTGCGAGGTCTGTTCTTCCAGATGTGCTAACTCGGTCGTCATGCGAGCGAAGTCAAAGATGCCCCCGTAGTTCCGATACCGATTGTCCAACGGCCCGAACGCGAATTCGTATCTCATCCAACATGGAGCGATCCTTTCAGATTAAACCGGTGTGGCAGCCACAGTGTCGGGCTCAGGTCCCTTGGTCCTGAAATAGCTGAACAGGCACAACAGCAGGCAGATTATCACACAGCCATACGCAAACACATCCCCGTGACGGCTGTAAAACGTATGCGGGCGCCAGACCTGCATCGTGCCTCGAGCGGTTTGTTCCGTAAAAATCGGCGTCGCTTCGACGATGCGTCCGAACGGATCGATGAAGCCGGAAATGCCCGTGTTTGCAGCGCGGGCAAAGGCCAGATGATTCTCGACCGAACGGAATACCACCATCGCAAAATGCTGTGAGGGCGCAGCCGAGTGGCCAAACCAGGCATCGTTCGTGATCGTCACGAGGAACTCTGCCCCATTCGCGGCGAATTGCCGCACGAGATCCGGAAAGATCACCTCGTAGCAGATCGCCACGCAGAACTTGACCGGTCGCGGCGACGATCCTGACGTGCTTGCCGCCGCTGCCGCGTGCGGCTTCGGTGTCACGATCAGAATCGTGGGCCCAGGCCCTGCTTCGAAATCGCCGATTCCTTCGACCAATTTGTCGAGGAAAAACAGGAGTGAGGATTTCAGTGGAATATATTCTCCGAAGGGCACCAGATGATGTTTGTCATATCGACCCAGGAGCTGGCCGTCTGGTGCGAGAAGGTACGCACTGTTCAGCAGATAGGGATGCCGATCAGGGTAGAACCGTACGGCAGGGCTTCCAAATAAGATCGGAGCCTGAGCCCGATTGGCCAGTGCGATCAGTTGAAGTTGATAGACCGGCTCATGCTCAAAGACGAACGGAGTGGCGGCCTCCGGCCAGATCACCAAGTCGGTGGCACGGCCCAGCTGTCCCGTGAGCCGGTCGAACCGTGCGAGGTTCTCCTCTCGATAGGCGGTATCCCACTTTACGGCCTGATCGACGTTCGGCTGCACCAGTCCCACGCTGATGGACGAGCGAGGGATATCGGAAAACGGCGCTCCAGATAACGTTCGAAGCCCATATTCCCATGAGAGCGTGACCAGCAATGCCGTCATCGCGACCAGTTCCCAGGGAAGCCTGGCCGGACGGAATCCCCGCAGCAGCGGCATCAGCCAGGACAGGAGTTCGGCCAGCGCGACATTGACGAGCACAATCAGAAATGAGACCCCATAGACCCCCATGTGATCCGCAATCTGAATCACTTCAATCGTACGATATTGCGAATAACCGAGGAGGCCCCAGGGCATGCCACTCAGCGCATAGGTCCGGATTAGTTCGAGGCTCACCCACAAGCAGGGAACCGCAAAGAGCCCATAGCGGGGAATCAGGGTTCGGCACCAGACGGCTCCTGCTGAATAGAGGCCGACATAGAGGCCGAGGTAGGCCGTCAGCAGCAACATGATGCCGTAGCTGATCACCAGCGGAACCTTCCCGTAGGTGGTCATGGCGGTCACCACCCAGGCCATCATTCCGGTAAAGGCAATAGTGCCGCAGAGCCAGCCGATCCAGAACGCCTGCTGCTTGCTTTTACCGTCCAGGGCCCAATGCAGCGGCACGAGGGCAATCCAGGCCATCAGGCCGAGGTCGTAATTCGGGAAGCTCAGCGGGAGGAAGAGCCCGCTCGCGCCAGCAAGGACAAGTGAACGCGCGAGGGAATGGGTCATGAACCGCACCTTAGCGAAAGCCGTAGAGGGATGCAACTTCCTGATCTCCGAATACGGCTCGGTCCAGCGCCGGATGGGGGAGGGGAAAGATTATGAGTTGACGGGCCCCGGCTGAGTACCTATAAATAGAGAGGCATGACAATCTGTTCGCGAACATGCCGAAGTATGATGAAACCGTTCACCCAATGATCACGTCAATGTGAGGAGGCCCGTCATGGATCGTAGAGTCATCAGCCTGTCTGTCACTGTGAGCCTCATGCTCCTGTTCGCGGGCTGCTCCGGCAAACAAGTGGCTTCGTCATCCGGAGATCAGTCCTCCACGTCCGGCCAGGTCAAGAGCGAGTCGATCCAACCAGATGCGATCAAGACGATACCGACAGAGCAATCGCTCGACCGGCCATCCGGTAGCGGGACCATTCCTGCCGACAGCTCCTCATCCAATTCCTCGCTCCTGTCCGGGGCTGCGTCAGGCAGCAATGTGCTGGGTGACGTATTTTTTGAATACGATCGTTTCCAAATCGACGAGGATGCCATGCCGATCCTCGATAGCAATGCCCGCTGGCTTCGTGCCAATGGAAGTAAGACGGCACTCATCGAAGGTCATTGCGATGAACGAGGGACCCTCGCCTACAACCTTGTGTTGGGTGAGAAGCGGGCGCGCGCGGCCAAGAAATACCTTCAAGATCTTGGCGTCTCAGCCTCTCAGATCCAGATCACGAGTTACGGGGAAACGAGACCCTTCTGTGAACAGCAGAACGAAGAATGTTATCAACAGAACCGCCGTGCGCATTTCGTCACGAAATAGACAGGGGTCGGTATAAATCCGAGGCCCCACGCTCTGCATCGGACCATTTCACCACGAAGGAGGCATCTGTGAAGCACGCGCACATTGTCGGAATCGGGCTCCTTGGAATCGTCTTGACGGCTGGTTGTGCGGGCAAGGGCGAGCGCATCGCCCTCAAGGTCCCTATGGCAGGCGGGGCCGATGAGAAGAGGGTTGCGAAGAATGCCGCAACCGTCTCAATTCAGCCGTTTGAGGACAATCGCACGGACCGGTCACTGCTCGGCACCAGGCAGCATCTCTGGGGAGGGGAGAGTCACTTCAGCCTTCCGAGCGGCACTCTCGGTGATGCCACGGCACAGGCCTTTGCCGACTATCTCAATTCCAAAGGCTGGAATGCGACGGTTGCCAAAGGCACCGGAGCCACAGGAGCCGACATGACGATGACTGGCAAACTGGTCGATGTCGGCGTAGAGGCGAAGAGCGGTATGGGGCGGACGATCCTCAACGCCAAGAATCGGATGGTGGTCCAAGTCAAGAATCACGCTGACGGGAGTCAAGTCCTCGAGACGTTGACCAGTACAGGAACCGACCAGGTATTCTGGTTCGATTCGGAGGATGCGCAGGAGTTGCTCAACGAACTCTACAGCAAGAATTTCGAAAAGTTCGTCACCGATACCAAACTCGATGGCAAGATCCTCAAGCTCAAGTAGCCGAACGGTCCTCTGCTGAGTGGAGAGCCTGCGATGCGGGGATCAGTCAACGCGATCGCCGCAGAGTTCTTTCGAGACAGGAGTCTTGAATCAGCATGGAACGTCGCCAACACCGGCGGGTGCCGGTATAGGTGCAGGGGTTCTTGTTGGGGAACTCGCATGAAACCGAAGCGGTGACCCTCGACCTTTCAGTCGGTGGCGCCAAGTTCGACTGCGACCTTGAAGTCTTTCCTGGCAAGGTGATCCGTGTGCGACTCATCATTCCGGGGTCTGAAGAGCCGGTTTCGATTGCGGATGCGCGGGTCCAGTGGGTTGGAGAGGACACGTTCGGAGTCTCCTTTCAGAATGTCCATCCTGGCGAACTGAATGAGTTGGAGCAGCTCATCGACGAATATGAAGAGGCCGAAGGCGGAGGTCACGCCTAACGGGATGTCCGCGTGAGACGAGCGGAACGGGCGAGGGTTCGAGGTCCGAAGTTCGAGGTTTTCTGAATTTCGAACTCCGAACTTCGGATCGAGCCTGTAGCCCGTTGCTCCCACTCGTGCATTGATTCCATCACTCGCCTGTCGTATTCTACACGCATTTCAGCACTTCGGGAGGGACAGACATGGCCACTCCAAGCATTAAGGAAGAAGCCCACCGATTGGTGGATCACCTTCCAGAGAATTCAACGTGGGAAGATCTCATGCATGAGATCTATGTCCGTCAGGCAATTGAAACAGGGTTAGCCGACAGCACGGCAGGGCGGACAACCGATGTGGAGCACGTGCGCTCCTCATTCGGACTCCCGAAATGAAGGTCCACTGGACCGACACGGCGATAGGCCACCTTCGAAGTCTTCATGCCTATATTGGACAAAGCTCGCCGGAGTATGCGCAGAGAGTTGTTGACCGTCTGACAAGACGGTCTCAGCAGATCGGCAATTTTCCACAATCCGGCCGCATCGTTCCCGAAGCCGAGTATCCACAGATTCGTGAAGTCATTGAGGGGCCCTACCGAATCATGTATCACATAAAGCCTGATCAAGTGGATGTCATCGCAGTGATTCACGGATCGCAACAAATACCATGGACCTAATATAACCGCTTTCCCTACTTCCTCCGCGTCTTCTGCCGCATGTCTTTCATCATCTGATCCAAGTCCCGCTCCGTTTCGTTCACATCAACAAAAAGTGCTGACATATTTTCCGCCCCGACTGGCGCGGAGGAACCGGTCTCGATCGACGATGCGCGGGCCCAGTGGGTCGGGGAGGAGACCTTCGGAGTCTCATTTCAGAGCGTTCGTCTTGGCGAACTCG
>JBDSKU010000055.1:0-14437 GCA_039916745.1 Nitrospiraceae bacterium | reverse complement strand
GAAGTCTTTGCCCGATGTTACGCTCAAATTGCGAAGGCCTGTGACCAATTGCTGGTCTTCCTTCCTCGTGCGCGGTGACGAAGGATTTCGTCTGGTTCGTGTAAGAATGCCGGAAACAGGAATCGTTGAGTAATGATTCGCTGAAGGAGTCAGGATTGGGGATGAAGCAGTACACCATTCTCCACACCATCGAAAGCGGTGGACCCGGAGGGGCGGAAACAGTTGTGCTCAATCTCGTCAAAAGATTGAACCCCGAACGCTTCAAGTCCATTGTGCTGCTTCCACCGGGGCCCTGGCTCAACCCGAGGCTTCGAGAACTTGGTGTTCCGGTTATCGAGGTGAGTTGGAAGTCATGGTGGGATTTGCGGGGGCCACTGGCTATGGTGAAGGCCATACGGAAACACAAGGTGGACCTGATTCACTCCCATCTACCCGGCCAGAACTTTTATAGTTGCATCGCAGGATCAATCGCAGGGACGAAAGCACTTGTCACCTATCACGGTCCAGTGGAGCTAGAAAGGTCTGAGAATTTCCGAGGCCGTGTGAGGTTGTGGGTTGTTCGTAACCTGGCAGACCGGGTGATAGTGGTATGTGATTTGGTGAAGCGGTTACTGATACAGAAGGGATTCTCCTCCGATCGTATTTCATTGGTGTACAACGGAATTGATTCTGACTTTATTGCAGACCCACGCAGAGAGGCCTTGCGCCACGAGCTTAAGCTGGAAGCGACTCACAAGCTTATAGGTATGATTGCAAATGTTAGACAGAGTAAAGGGTATGAGTATTATGTGAAGGCATGCGCCAAAGTGTGCAAGGACAATCCCAATGTCACATTTCTCGCCATTGGTGATGTGAACGAGCAGTTAGCTGTCCCAATTAAAGCCCTTCATTCACGGCTATCGTTAGGAGACCGGTTCCGCTTTTTAGGGTTTCGGTCCGATGTGTCTCAGATACTCCGGGAAATAGATATTTTTGTCCTGGCTTCAACAAGCGAGGGAATGCCATTGTCAATATTGGAAGCCATGGCGGCTGGAAAGCCGGTCGTAACTACTGATTGTGGAGGAATTCCGGAAATGGTGGATCATGGCCGAACAGGATGGTTGGTGCCGCCTGCCGATCCCGATGCGCTCGCCTTGGCTATTTCTGAGTTACTCAAGGATGCGGGCCGTGGTAAGCAGCTTGGTGAAGGCGCAAGGGACAAATTCTTCAAGGAGTTTACATTAAACGGGATGATCGAACGTTACGAGAAGTTGTACCTGTCGTCTTTGGGGAAGGGATAGCTCGTTTCTCTTTATTCATAGGAGCTCACAGGTGTTTGAGGTAAAAAGGCTTGCTCTCAGTGTCTTGTCTACTAGCGGAGTAGCCCGCTTGTTTCAGCCCCTAATGGTCGGCCGGGCTACAATTTTCATGCTCCACCGATTTGATTGTCCGGAAGTCGGAGTTCATGGTCATAATCTTGGATTTCTGCGTTCAGCGCTACAGTACCTGCGCGATAAGCGCTATGAGCTGATGTCCTTACGGGAACTGTACACTCGACTTTCCCAGGGAGGGGAAACGGTACATAAGGCAGTGGCATTTACTATTGACGACGGATACTTTGACCATGCAGACGTAGCAGCCCCGATTTTTGCCGAGTATGGTTGTCCCGTGACCACTTTTGTAACGACAGGGTTTTTGGATGGACAACTTTGGTTCTGGTGGGATCAAATCGAACATATCTTCGAGTCTGCCAAGCGGTCGAACTTCACTGTTTCTATGGGCGACACACGGGTCCAATATGCGATGGTGACGCCAGGTATGGCGAAGCAGAGCCATGATGCATTCACGCACTGGTGTAAGACGCTAAAGGCTGAGGAACGTCAAGTCGCAATTGCGCAATTAGCTATGGCGGCTGAGGTGGAACTGCCCCGTCGTCCTCCACCGCGATATGCTCCGATGACGTGGGATGCGTTACGGTCAGCCGAAAAGAAAGGGATGGAGTTTGGTCCCCATACGGTGACGCATCCCATTCTGACGCAGTCTTCTGACGATCAGGCAAAAATAGAAATTTCACAGTCATGGGAGAAACTCTCCAAGGAAGCTCATCGACCCGTGCCGATTTTCTGTTATCCGAATGGCCAGTGGTCTGATTTTAGCGACCGTGAAATACACGCTGTCCGTGCCGCCGGAATGGTGGGAGCAGTCTCAGGCGAGCCGGGTTATTTCAACTGCCGGACTCTGCTGCATGACCAGGACGAGAGATATAAGGTCAGGCGGTTTGCATTCCCAGACGATATGGCCGACCTGGTGCAGGTGGTCAGTGGAATCGAGCGGGCAAAACAAGTGTTGCGGGGAGAACCGTGAGCCTGCTGGGGTGTCTCTTTAAGATCTTCTCCAGCATCAAGGCGTCATTGGATCGACAGCGCATTGCGCAGCGGTGGGCACGGTACCGCTCCATGGGAATGCACATCGGGGAAGATGTGTGGCTACCTGCCTCGACGTGGGTCGATAGCGACTTCTGTCATCTGATTTCGATCGGGGATCACTGCGGATTTGGAGAGGAATGCCATATTCTTGCGCACGACGCCCAAATGGACGAGTTTTTGGATGCGGGTCGCGTCGGCCGGGTTGTCATTCATCCATCCTGTCATATCGGAGCCAGGACCGTCATATTGCCAAATGTAGAAATCGGGCCACGGACAATCGTCGGGGCGAACTCGGTTGTTAGCAAAACACTTCCACCTGAAACCGTTTGCGCGGGAAGTCCGGCGCGAGTCATCTGTACGCTACAAGAGTATTTGTCCAAGCATAAACAGCGTCTTGCTGAGCGCCCGACCTTCGCCTATGTCAATCGGATACTCACGGCAGAAGAACGAGGGAATATGGTGTGTTCGCTGCAGGATATTGATGGGTATGTGGTAGGAGGGCGGTCCGCAGAATTACGAGGCGAGGGGGGAACTCTAAGGACGGAGAAAGATTAATGACCCGTCAGGACTCTACTCCGATGTCTAGCGCTCGGCAGCTTGACGCCCCATTTTTTGAAAAGCCGCTTGGAGATCGCCGAGAAATCAGGCGACTCCTTCTCCTCACGTATCATTTTCCGCCAGGAGATGCGACAGGTGCGCTGAGATGGCAAAAGTTGTGTGTCCTCGGTTGGGAGCATGGTTGGAGCTTTGATGTGATCACGCTGGACCCGGCAGGGCTCGGGAAGCGTGATTTTGCTCGTCTGGAAGAACTTCCGGCAGGAACTCGTGTGTATGGAGCAACCCCAACTACCTCCTATTCTGAACAAATAGAGAATGCCGTCTGGTTTCTCTACAAGTGGATCAAAAGCAAAGTCATCGGACGGGCGGGCAAGCCTTCTTCTTCTCCTCGTGCAGGCAGTTCTCCTGCTCCCATGCTGCCGTCCAATGAATCTGGATCGATTAACACAAGCGGGATTACCTGGAGCTCCATTTTTCGGTTGCCACGTTCAGGTTGTCGGCGATTGGTCTTTTCTTGGATTGAGCATACCCGCCAAGCATCTTGGGCGAGGGCTGCAAGAATCAAGGCTCTGCAATTACCCTTGGATCGCGAGTATGCTGCGGTTGTGACATGCGGTCCCCCGCACATGGTTCATGAAGCAGGGCGTATCGTTTCGCTCAAAAGAGGTATCCCCTTAGTCATTGACATGAGGGATCCATGGAGCCTTGTGCAGCGCGTGCCAGAGGCCCTCGGCAGTCCTCTTTGGATAGGCCTGGCACGATACCACGAGCGCAGGGTTATGGGAGTAGCTGCGTTAGTGGTGACGAACACGGAATCACATAGGGTCGCACTCCAAAAGGTTTACCCAGAGGTTTCGTCCCGGATAGTGGCGGTCATGAACGGCTATGACGATGAGAAGCTCCCGGTCTCGACACATACCGGTACATTTACGATTGCCTATGCTGGAGGCATTTATCTCGATCGAGATCCTAGGGGTTTGTTTGCGGCTGTGGGAAAGGTAGTGAAGGAACTGGGATTAACTCCGGAAGATCTCAGAGTCGAGCTCATGGGTGATGTCATATCGTATGGCGGCATTCCGACGATGGAGCTTGGCCGGCAAGTTGGCATTGACCGCCACTTGCAGTTGATGGGCCCTCAGCCGAGGCAAACGGCACTGGACTTGTTGGCAAAGGCGACGGTGTTGGTGAATTTGCCTCAGGACAGCGATATGGCGATTCCCTCAAAGATTTTCGAGTACATGCAATTTGACGCTTGGTTACTGGCGATTGCGGAGCCAGGAAGCGCGGTCGACTTGCTCTTGCGGGAAAGCGACGCGGATCTGGTTGAGGGAGGCAACATCGACAAGATGGCTCAGATTCTCAGGCGACGGTACATCCAGTTTCGAAGCGGAGAGCGTCCAAAGAAACTGGCTTCCAACATAGCCTTTAGCCGTAAGGAACAAGCCAGGAAGCTCTTTCAGGCTCTTACGCCTGTATGTGGTAGTCGGTGTTCGTCAAAGGAGTAGGCCGTGTGGAAGTACTTGTAGGAGCAGGACAGCCCTTGAAGCGGCGGTGGAAGAAGATGGACATCGCTCGCGGGAAAGAGCCGTTGGGGGGCGCAATCATCCTTCTGCTCATCTATCTCATTCTCGACTATGGGCGCCCTGTAAATCCGCTCGGGATGCCGCTCATGATCTCGGTCGTCTTGTTCTTTTGGTGGTTGACGCTCAAAGACAAAATCTGGGTTCCGCAGGTGTATTGCTTTTATCTCTTGCTCGCAGTGATCGCGGTGATGGGGCCGTTCGCTGTGAATAATTTTTCAGTGTGGATCGGGTTCCAGAGTATGGTGGCATGGTTGGCGTGTGTCGCTGTGCCGTTGATGACTTTTGCAAGTTCGTTGCGAAAAATTCGTGTATTGTTCAACACGTTAATCCTGTTGCATTGTTATCTGTCAGCCTATGCGGTGTTGCACAGTGGATTTGGGCCTGGAGGGCATGTCGGGGATGAGAACGATGTGGCATTATCTATAAATGTGACCATCGCCTTGGCCTTCTGCGCATCCCTTGCGGCGCGAACAATGCGCGGCAAGGTGTGCTACCTCCTCGCCTGTGGCGTGATGATTGTCGGGGTTGTCGCCACGAATTCACGAGGGGGGTTTCTGGGGCTCGTGGCAGTGCTGCTCTATTGCTTCATCTTTTCGCCTCGGAAAAAGCTCGGGTTGGTGCTTGGAGGGGTGTTAGTCCTGGGAGGATTGCTTTTCATTCCTGGGAGCTACTGGGAGGAAATGGGTACCATCAGCCGGGATGCGGCCAGTGAGGATGTCGGAACGGGGGCGCATCGAAAGAAGTTGTGGGATACTGCTACGAACATGTTTCTTGCCCACCCTCTTTTCGGTGTCGGCCTCAATAATTTTCAGTGGAATGCGGGAGAATACATGTCGCAGGAATTGCGGGAAAAAGAAGGACGCAGCTATGCCGGTACCGTTGCACACTCTGTCTATTTTACGATCCTCGCTGAGACAGGATTGGCCGGTGTGCTCGTGGTGGGCGCCATCGTGTACTTCTCGGTCAGGAGCCTTCGGCGTACCTTACGGCTAGCAAGTAAGATTGAGTCGGGAGCGATCACGGACGAATCGCGCGCAGACGTGCTCGAAATCCGAGCCAGGGCCTATGGGCTCGGGGGGGGCATGATTGGCTTCGGCGTTTCAGGAGTATTTCTTACCGCGTTTATATATCCACATTTCTGGTATCTGACAGCGTTTATTGTGGCGGTCATGAAAGTAACTGAACGGTTACAAGTGAACGAGGGAACTATACCGATGGAGATGGGTAGGCGTCGCCCTAGAGTGCCCCGTACGGTGAGCATGTGACGAGTCTGACTTTTCGAGGATTGTATTTCCAGCGATCGCGTCCCTCACTCCAGACAATAAGGAGGTCTGCCAGGTAGGCCTATGTTGCTCATTTTGTCGATTACACTTGGTGTCGTTGCCTGTCTCCTCACTATCTCCGTGGGATATCTGATCGGCCTGGCAGGGGTCTATTACTTCGTGAATGAGAAGCCCATACCTCGGGTTCCCCCGGTCAAGAGGTTTGCCGTTCTGATTCCTGCCCACAATGAAGAAGTCATCATCGAAGAGGCGATACGAAGTTGGCATCGAGTGGAGTACCCCAAGGACCTGGTGCGGATTCATGTCATTGCGGACAACTGTACAGATAGGACGGTGGCAATAGCTCAGAGGCTCGGGGTCAATGTGTCGGAGCGACATGATCTCGAGCACGGGGGAAAGGGTCAAGCCTTGGCATGGGCGCTGCAAAATGTTGATCTAGCAGAGATCGATGCAGCGGTCATTGTCGACGCTGATACGACGGTCGACAAAGAGTTTTTGTCTGTGATGAACGACCGATTCGTTGCCGGTGCGCGCGTCGTGCAAGGATACGATGGAGTGATGAATCCGCACGAATCAGCCATGACCTGCCTCATGCAAATTACCAACGTCATGAAAAACCTGCTGTTTAATTATGCGAAAAGTAAGGTGGGGCTATCGGTCCATCTGATGGGGACCGGAATGTGCATTGCAACGGATGTTTTGAAGGGAGTTGGCTGGCGGGCCTTTTCAATCGGTGAGGATATCGAACAGTCGGCCTTCCTTGCCAAGGCCGGGATCCACGTGGAGTTCGATCCAAGGGCCCATGTGTTTGCTCAGGAGGCGAGTTCGCTCGGACAAGCCTATACGCAACGTGTCAGATGGGCTGCTGGTCGTATGCAACTGCTCGGTACAGGCGCGCGTCTCTTCTGCGATGGAGTCCGGACCGGCAATCTTCAGCTTGCAGATTCCGGTGTAACGTTTCTCCTGCCTAATTACGCGATGTTGGCCAATATGACGATCGGGGGGCTGTTGCTGGCCTCTTTGATCGAGATTCCTGGGCGCCATATGTTACTTTTGTGGTTTGCTATTTTGCTCGTCGCGCAATGCTTTTATCTTTTCTTGGGGCTCTTGACCACTCGCCCAACACCCAAGATGGTATGGTCTCTTGCGTTTGCGCCAATCTTCCTCATCTGGAAACTTATGGTCGATCTTATTTCCGTTTTGCATCTTAATGAGTCCAAGTGGGTCCGTACTCGCCGATCTTCGCCCGGTGGAAAAGAGGATCCGCCCGCCACTTCTTCGTAACCGTTGATGTGAGGCAGTTGTTCTCGTGCATGGGGCGTGAACGTGCCCACCGAATGGGCAAATTCTGTGCAAGTTAAAATCTTGAGATGAGGTGAGTGATGGGATCAGGTGAGCATAACCTTGCGACGCCTCGCACTGGAGGTCCGCAGATAACGCCGACTCGAGCGACTCTGTTCGTCACAATAATTGTGGCGCTGACTTTGCTGTCACTCGAAGGGGGAATTCGGATCTGGTCGTATTATTTTAGGTCCTCGCACGAAGTGTTCAATGCATCGAAGGGCCGTTATGAACCGGTCCCGGGTGTGCATAAATTGGGCAATGGGCTTCCGATGGTTATTAACTCAAAAGGCTTCATCGGAGTCGAGTTTGAGGCGGATAAACCCAAAGATGTCTACCGCATATTTTCAATTGGAGACTCCTGTACGTTTGGAATCATGGAGTATACCTACCCTGGCTTGCTGCACAAGATGCTCAATGCGGAGGGGGCTGGAAATAATTGGAAATTTGAAGTGATCAATGCCGGAGTCGAAGGCTATCATTCCGGTTTTGCATTGGCGCGACTCAAGGAGGATGTCCTCCAATACCATCCCGACTTGGTGACGATCTATGTAGGCTGGAACGATTTCATGAAAGCCAACCCGGAGAATCTCGGGGAAACAGGACGGCACGCATGGTTGGCTCAGGTGATGGAGCAAAGCTATCTAATCAAGGCCTACAAGAAGGTGATTTTTTCCTATGTTCGTCCGTTAGTCGCCAGGCCAAACGTGGAAAGCACCCCGGAGGACCTACACGTGTACGATAACTTTGAGTCGCCGGAGTTTCTGGCTAATCTACTCGAGATGAGCCGGATTCTGAAGGCCAATCATATCAAGGCAGTGATCATGACGAGACCAACTGTCGTACGGGAAGGGATGTCGCAGGAGGATATCAAGCGGCAGAATGTCATGTTCCCTTGGTACGGGAATGCCTACAGTGTGAACAAGTTGCTCAGCCTACATCGCGCCTACAATCGAATGATTAGCACCGTAGCAGAGCAAGAAGGGATTCCGCTGGTGGATCTGGATGCCGAGTTTGAGAAGCTCGATAAGTACAGCCTCTTTTGGGACACGATGCATCCGAACGAGAAGGGGCAACGCATCATTGCCGATCTTGTATTCCAACGACTGAAGGGGGTCATGTAATCCGCCGTAAGTCCATTTAAGCCCGGATAACATACGTGGCTTCAGGTCGCTAACCAAGAGGGTGAAGTCGTGAGGGCCTATAGCGTCCATCGAGAGATTCGCAGATGAGCCAATTTAAAAGAACTCGAAAAAAAGAATGTGTTTTTGCGATTTTGGTTGTCATGGCGGCGGTATTGATAACGGCCGTGCTTTTGGAAGTGACGCTTGGTCTGATGGGCTACGGCGGTGAGCCGGAGGCGATCATTCGAAATATGATGCTTGTCGATGACCCAGTCTTGGATTGGCGGTACATCCCGAATTCAAAGTTTCGGCAAGGGAAAATCACCAATCAGTACAATAGCATTGGCTTCAGGGGAGGGGACCACGCTATCGAAAAGCCATCCGGGGTTACGCGGATAGTCATGATCGGCGATTCAGTTGCGGAGGGCTATGGGGTCGAGTGGAAAGATGTGTTCGCCTCCATTGTGCAGATGAACTTGGGCGCAGGCGTTGAAGTCATCAATCTAGGTATGGGAGGACTTAACACGCCCCAAGAGGTCCACATTCTTAAGGAAGTAGGCGTGCGGTATGCTCCCGATTACGTCGTTGTAAACCTTGTTTTAAATGATTGCGACTTTTTCTCGAGCATGAAGTCCGGCCGCCGTCATGCGGAGCAGATGCAGGCGAAGATCGCCTGGCTGGGAATTACGGTCAGCCCAGAATTGAAACGGCTGTTGAAGTCATCCGCGTTGCTCTATCTCATTAACCAGCGGTTTGCAGACTTGTGGGGAAGATTAGCTGGCGAAGAGCGGCACGACTATTATGGAGAGCTATGGGCAAGTCAGGCGAATAGGACCAAGATATCCACGGCGTTCGAAAAGCTTGAAGTGCTCGGCCATGAACATAATTTTAGAGTGGTTGTGCTTATCTGGCCATTGGTTATTGACTACAGCGACTATAAATTTCGTGAGGTTCATCAATGGATCGCTGAACAAGCCGCCAGTCGTCGATTCGCCAGCTTGGATCTCCTGCCTGTATTTTCAGTACAGTCCTTTCGATCCCTCCAGGTCACATCCGAGGATTATGTTCATCCCAATGCAAAGGGCCATATGCTGGCTGCGATGGAGTTTGTGAAATGGTTCACTCATGCCTCCGGAAGTTCCACCCCAATATCAACGACTGATTAGGTCATGCAAGGGGATGTTGTTTTTCGTGGGTATCTTTATGGGGGAATATTGCCACTGGGAGTAAATTGATCTGTGCGCCGATGCAGTAGGGATCGTTGTATCCGGCAAGGAGTGTTAGGTGAGCATTACGACATCAGCGGGCTGGCAGTTGGTGGTTGACCGAGAAGATCTCGCTCAATTCGAAGCGTAAGCTTCCCCGTCGAGGAGACACTCCAATGGAAAATCAGGGACAAGATAAAGTTGGCCCGGTAATGAAAGGGCTCTGACGTTTTGGCACAAACTCGCTCGGCGTTACGTGGGCGAGCGAGCTGTGTGGTCGGCGTCTATTGTAGTCCACCCGTTCTTCCGAGAATTTCGACTGCTTCATCGGTTCGTCCCTTCCGTGAAGGACCGCCGAAGCCGGCATTCTGCTCAAGTCGTCTAGTGTCGTCGTTTTTCGGGGAATAAATACAGATACTGTGACGTTGTGGGAATCTGTATTGTTTTACGGTCTGACGCTCGAAGCAGCGTCATTTATCTATTCTTAATTCTAAATGGCAGGGCTATCAGGTGCTGAGAGAGTTGGCGCAGTGGGCACAAGAAAAGATATAACAGTCGTCCATTTGTTCTCCGGGGATCTCTGGGCCGGCGCAGAGCAGATGATCTATGCCCTTCTTGCCGGGCTCCATCAACGAAACCAGTATCACCTGCTGGCTATCTCGATGACCCAGGGGACGCTCTCCCGAAAGCTGGCTGAGATCGGCGTAGAAACCTATGTCATCGATGAGTCCAAACACTCTCTTCCGGCAGTCTTGATGCAGGCGTACCGGCTCCTGAGAAACAGGAACGTAAGGCTCATTCACACACACCGTTATAAAGAAAATATCGTGGGCGGTCTGTTGGGGAAACTGCTCGGTGTGCAAGCGCTTGTGTCAACCGTGCATGGAGCGCCAGAGCCGACAGACGCTAAAAAGGGATGGGGGCCCAGGCTGAAAGAAGATTTGAATTGGTATATGCTCGGCAACTGGTATTCTTGTGTGGTCGCGGTGTCACTCGATTTGAAGAAATATCTCATGGCAACGGGGAAATTTGTTCGATGCAGACTGGCAGTGGTTCACAATGGTGTCCCATTAATGATTCCCTCGCCTCGAGGCAAATCCAAAGGACGAGAGCTGCAAATAGGGACGGCCGGGCGATTGGTTGCGGTGAAGGATTTAGATCTATTTATCGATGTGGCGGTTGCTGTTCTACGGGAAGAGCCGACTGTTCAGTTCAGGATTCTCGGAGATGGTCCATTGAAGCCGCAATTAACGGAACGGGTGCGGAGTCTTGGATTAGCAGATATCGTAGTCTTTGAAGGGTACAGAGAAGATGCACGTGGTTTTTATGATGACATCGATATCTATTTGAACACATCGCTCCACGAAGGTTTGCCTCTCAGTATTTTGGAGGCCATGGCAAAAGGCAGGCCAGTTATTGCTCCAATGGTGGGGGGGATTCCTGAGGTGATTTTGGACGGAGAGGAAGGGTTTCTGATTAAGAGCAGGGAAAGCAAAGAGTTCGCGGCAAAGTGTCTTTCCCTCATAAGAGATAGGCAACTACTTGAAAAAATGGGTAACAACGCACATAGGAAAATTCAGGAGAAGTTTTCTAGTGGCCAAATGTCAAATTCGTATTATGAACTCTATGCGGAAATTATGGGCCACGCTTGATCCAAAGATTCGAGCATGGTTATCCCGTAGACCATGTTTGTTTGGCGAGGAAGCTTATGGAACCCCTACCCATTGTGAGAGGGTGGAAGGTTCAGAGTGTTAGTTGGTGAAGAGAGGATGATAAATTCAGAATGTGTGGAATAGCAGGAATAGTTCATAGCGATGCGTCTCGTCCGGTATCGTCCGAGACGGTGCAGCGCATGTGCGATCGTATCATCCACCGGGGGCCTGATGATTACGGTGAGTTTGTCGATGGGCCGGTTGGGATTGGGATGCGACGGCTAAGCATTATCGATTTAGCCGGAGGAAAACAGCCGATAGCAAATGAGGATCGTTCTATTTGGGTTGTTCTGAATGGAGAGATTTATAACTACAAGGAACTGAGAAAACGGCTGGAGGCGAAGGGGCATCGATTCTCGACCGCCAGTGATACCGAAGTGATCGTGCATCTCTATGAAGATCGAGGCCCTGACTGTGTGACGGAGTTGAGGGGAATGTTTGCCTTTGCCGTGTGGGATATCCGTCAGCAGACCCTCCTGCTGGCTAGAGATCGTGTGGGCATCAAGCCTCTATATTATACTCAGTCCTCGTCCGGACTCGCCTTTGCCTCAGAGCTTAAAGCTCTCATGGTGCTTCCTGAGTTTTCGCGAACCGTGTCCGCTCAAGCTGTGGCCGAATATATGGCCCACTTGTGTATTCCTGGGGATCTTTCGATTTTTGATTCTGTCCGAAAATTGCTTCCGGCTCATCGTTTGATTTACAAGAGCGGAAAGATCTCGATTCACCGGTATTGGCAGGTCGAAGCCAGTCCAGATAATTCGAAGACCGAAGACGAATGGATTGAGGAGCTACGAGGACAACTGCGTGACGCGGTCGAGAGTCACATGGTGGCTGATGTGCCGGTTGGGGCGTTCTTGAGCGGAGGCCTCGACTCCGGTTCACTCGTAGCGCTTATGGCGCAGGCTTCTCCTGAACCGGTGCGGACGTTTACCGTCGGATTGACCACTGAAGTTGGAGATTTCGACGAGCGGGTTCCAGCGCGAGAAATTGCTTTGCGGTATGGCACCAGACATGAGGAGTGCCTCCTCGCGGCTGATGTAGAATCTTTGTTGCCGTCGATCGTTGCCTCATTCGATGAGCCGTTTGCCGATTCCTCGACCATTCCGAACTGGCTCGTCTGTCGGGAAACCGCGCGGCATGTGAAAGTTGCGATGTCGGGGCTCGGAGGAGACGAACTGTTCGGAGGGTATGAACGATACGTTGGCCTCCAAATGGGAGAATGGTATCGAGGTATTCCGAAGCCGGTCCGGGCGGTGCTGTCAGCGATGGCGGGCTCGCTTGCCTCCGGTGATGGCACGTCTCACCGGGTTGATCGGCTAAAGCGATTTATTGCAGCGGGCGAAATGCCCTTGCGCGAGCGGTACTACTCGTTTATCTCTGCATTTGCCAATGGTACCGACATTCTGCATCCAGATTTCCTTCAGAGATTGGGTAATGAAGTATGCCGGTATAACCAGATTGTGCAGAGCTTGAAAGTTCCTGAGCCGCTCGATTTGGCGCTGGGATCCGATCTCAATCTGTATCTGCCGGACGACCTCTTGACCTTGAGCGACCGGATCAGTATGGCCCACTCATTAGAAGTTCGAGTACCCTTTGTCGATCATAAGTTGATCGAGTGGGCGGCTCGCCTGCCGTCCAGGTATAAGGTCAGGGGGTTTCAGAAAAAGGTTTTGTTCAAGAAAGCGATCAGAGACTTGCTGCCAGCCGGACACTTTACAAGACCCAAGCAGGGATTCTCGATCCCGTTGGCCTATTGGCTGAGGGGTAGCTTGAAGCCTATGCTGATGGATCTGTTGGAAAGTCGGTATATGAAGGAGTCCCCTTGGTTTGATTGGGTAAATGTCCAGCGATTGGTAAATGAACACTTGTCCGGTCAGCAGAATCATGAGGTGCGGCTGTGGGCGATTATTTGCTTCCAGGCATGGGAGCGTGAGTATGCAAGTGTCAAGCCGCTCAGACCTTGATTCCTCTTTTGTGAGCTTGAGTTCTAACTCCAAGGGCAACACTTCAAGCCAGGATGGGCTACGGTGTTGCCATGCGAACGAGATTCTATAGACACCTGAGTGCCGAAGAACGTGAAACCTTGAGTCTGGTCCTGGCCCACGGTCATTCGCTGCGGACGATGGCGTCGGTGTTGGGACGCGCCCCCAGCACCGTGAGCCGCGAGTTGGCCCGCAACGCGGTGCGCGGTCCGTATCGGGCTTGCACGGCGCACACCCTGGCCGCGGCGCGGGTCCGTCAACCGCGGCGGCCGCGCAAACTCCTGGATCCCTGGCTGTGACAGTATGTCAGGACACACCTGGCCCAGGGTGCTCGCCCGAACAGATTGCCGGACGCCTTCGACGCGCGTATCCTGACAACATGCGAAAACATCTCTCGGCCGAGACCATCTATGCGGGCTTGTATGTGCTGCCCCGCGGCACCCTGCGGAGCGAACTGCTGGCCGCACTGCGTCAGGCGCGCAAGGCGCGCCGGCCTCGGGCGCGAGGGACCGATCGACGCGGCCAGATTCCCCACATGACGCCGATTGCTGAGCGCCTCGCTGAGGTGGCCACTCGTACCGTGCCCGGCCATTGGGAAGGCGACCTGATCAAGGGAGCCCGCAACGGTTCGGCCGTCGGGACCTTGGTGGAGCGGACGACACGCCTGGTCATCCTGGCCAGAATGACCGGAACAGATGCGCGGAGTGCCCGCAAGGGCTTCACCAAGAAACTCCGGCACGTGCCTGCGCTGCTGCGCAAAACCTTGACGTACGATTGGGGGAAAGAGATGTCCGAGCACGAACGCCTGGCCGCGCGGCTGGCGATCCGGGTGTTCTTTGCCGATCCCTACCGCCCGTGGCAACGCGGCACCAACGAGAATACGAATGGGCTGCTGCGCCAGTACCTGCCCAAGGGTACCGGCTTGTCAGACTACACGCAGCGTGAGCTGAATGCCATCGCCCATCGCCTGAACATACGCCCGAGAAAATGTCTGAACTTCGCCACGCCCCTGGAAGTTTATGCGCAACTGCGCCATCATTCACCCGTTGCACTTGGAACTTGGAACCGCCCACCGATAAATCCCGCACCACCGGTCACCACGATACTCATCTTATGCATCTTCCATGATTGGACAAGTCTGCTTTTTTATCGCCTCTAAATCAAATCTAAGCGAATGGATTGTTGCAAAATGGTGCGCCAGCAACCACTGGACCCTCTTCGGAAAAACATGGAATATCTTTCGT
>JBDSKU010000054.1:0-2789 GCA_039916745.1 Nitrospiraceae bacterium | reverse complement strand
GGCGTTCTCGCGTCGCTCAGAGGCTCTACGTACCGAAGCGTACGACTCGCCTCTTCGCTCGCTGCGGCCTTGCTGGACGGCCTTTTTGAGCATCCTGTGGTTGTTCTGGCCGCGGTGCCACTCCGAGTATTTTGGCCGTTTTTTCGCATGCACCGAGTTTTTTCCCAGCCTGCTAGACAGAACTTAGAGCCCGAGCCTGAACGAGCACCTCATGAGCGCTACCGTTTCGGAGGACGGCTCATGATTTCTTCGACCGCCAGTCCCACTTCAGGCACACCGCCAAAACCAGTACCCAGCACGCCTTTCTTGAAGCGCTCACGGGCCATGCCATAGGCTGGTTCAGGCAAAGGGATATAGTGGACTTCTGCAATCAGCTTCGGTCCTTCCGTCAGGTAATAGTCGACGAAGTCTTTTACCTCTGTGCGCTTCGCCGCCGCTTCACTGACATAAATGAACAGAGGGCGCGACAGGGGCTGATAGATGCCCTTGACGACATTCTCTGCACTGGGCAACACCGGTCCGCTCTTTCCGACAATGGCCACTGCTTTCAGCTTCTTCATCTGAGCGGCGTAATAGGCAAAGGGGATATATCCCAGCGCATTCTTATTATTCTCGATGCCCTGCACGAGCACGTTATCGTCTTCGCTGGCGGTGTAATCGCCACGGCTGGCTTTAGCCTTTCCGACGATGGCATCGGTAAAGTAATCGAAGGTGCCGGAATCGGAGCCGGCGCCAAACAGCACAATCGGGGCATCCGGCCATTCGGAATGGATCTGGTTCCATTTGGTAATTTTGCTCTGGGCCGCCGGTTCCCAAATTTTCTTCAGCTCTTCGACGGTCATAGAGGTAATCCAGGTGTTCTTCGGGCTCACCGCTACCGTCAGGGCATCGAAGGCAATGGGCAACTCATAATAACCAATGCCATTCTTCTGGCAGAGGTCCATTTCTTCCTTCAAGATCGGGCGAGAGGCGTCGGCAATATCCGTCTCACCTCGGCAGAACTTCTTGAATCCACCGCCTGTGCCGGCGATGCCCACCGTCACTCGTATGCGGCCCCGGTTCGCTTTCTGAAATTCTTCCGCTACCGCCTCCGTGAGGGGATAGACCGTGCTCGATCCATCGACTTTTATGAGAGTCGTTTGCTCGGCCTGTGCCAGATAGTTCCCTGCACCAAAGCCTCCAAGGAACAGGACCATCGCCATACTCCCAACGAGTCGTGCAACCAGCATGTCTATTCCTCCCATACTCAATGCCATAAAAAATATGCTCATCATCTGAGCGCTCACCCTACAGACCGTCCATTCCGGCATTGTCACAGCAGTGTTAACTGTATGTTAACTCGCAGGGGGCATAACTGCGGTCGTACCTAATTGTCTTGTCTCAACCAGGACTTCATCGTGCGAGGAGGCTGCCACATTTCTTTACAAATCTGTAACATGGCCGCAATACCGCCGTGATGTCGGCTCGGTACACCTGTCGCGACCGTATAGGACACATCTACAAGAAGGAGGATACAGGTATGGATAGCTCTCAGTGCGTGACTGTCATGAGAAGTCTCGCAGGCGTCATGGTTCTCAGTATCTGTGTGAGTTCTGCCTGGGCCGGCGAGACACAAAGCAGCCAAGGCCCTGCGCGTCCAGTCGTATTGGTTGCACAGCATGCTGAATCTTCTGGCAGTGCTGCACAAGGACCCTCAGGGACCAATGAGTTACCTCCTGGAGGCATGTCGATTGAGGATCTCATGCTTCAGAAGGGCCAGATCACGATGGATGAGTGGATCCAGATTCGAGCCGAGCAGGAATACAGATCGGCCGATCAAGTGAAACGCATCGATACGATCGAAGATTGGAAGTCGAAAACCGAGTTGTTGCCGATGCTCAGAGACAAGGTGAATTTTGGTCTGAACGCACTCCAATTTCTCTACACCCGCAACGAAGCACATGTTGCGGAAGGAAAGAGCCAGGACAACCTCTCTATCCGCCGATCTGAAATATTGTTCTGGGGCAAGATCAGCGACACGATTCCGCGCTGGCACGCGTTGATGGAGTTTCAGAGCATTAATCTCACATCGAATACCCCAAATACTGCCGGGGCAACCGGTGCGGCTTCTTCCTCCACGTTCTTCCGTGAATCCTATATCGATTTCCGGCCCATTCAGTCCTGGGCTCCAAACCTGAACTACTTCCGCGTCGGCATCTTCCGGATGCCGTTCGGTATCTTCACCGAAACGTCGGGGGGATTGCGGGACATCATCAGTTCTCCCTATCTCACCTCTGTCGGCGGATCCGGGGGGCCAGGTCAGAACAACAGAGGCACAGGCGGTCAGATCGAGTTTCTCCAAGAACGCGATTTTTTCGCGGATGTGCGAGGGAAGATCGCCAATCGCCTCGAATATGTGGCCGGTATCATGAATAACAATAATTATCAGGCGAACTCGACCGGAGCGAACAGTCCTAAGAGCTTCTATTCTCGTCTACGGTTGTTCGGTACAGATGTTTCGTTTATCAGTTTTACGACCATTCAGGGAGAGTCCAACAACGCCAATACGAACATCAATGGCCGTGGAAAGGGCGCGTTCGATCGCTACGGGGTGGATGCCAGGTATACGTCCAAACTCTTGCCGGGGTTCATGGTCCAAGGAGAATGGTGGCAGGGGCACGACGGCGCCAACGCCACGACCGTCGGGACCGGGGCCAATGGAGCCTGCCAAAACACGATTCAATGCGGGGGGTCCGGCGCGCCCGGCATGCAGCGACGAACCTACTATGTCCTGGCGAAGTACCTCATCA
>JBDSKU010000053.1:0-4687 GCA_039916745.1 Nitrospiraceae bacterium | reverse complement strand
CAGGAAGGGCCAAACCGTACCCTGGTGATAGGCGCCGTCACGCTCCGTCACTCCTCCTTCATAGCGAGGCCGATAGCGGCTATCGGCAGGCGAGAGCGTACGGAGCCCCACCGGTGTCAGAAGTTGCGCTTCCACGAGACGAAGAATCTGCTGCGCACGTTCGCGCGGAACCAGGTCGTCAACGAGCGAGATGGCATAGAGTTGATTAGGTCGAAGCGACGTATCATTCCCCTCCGGCCCATCGATCACATCGTAGAGATACCTGCCCTGCTCGTGCCAGAATCGATCACGGAATGACGCGATCGCACGAGTGCGATCATTCCGGCACCGATCGGCATAGTCCGCTTCACCGAATCGGTGCGCAAGCGTTTCACCGACTTCCAGCGCTCGCGCCCAGAGAGCCTGGATCTCGACCGGCTTTCCATGGCGCGGCGTGACGACCCAGTCGCCAACCTTTGCATCCATCCAGGTCAGCTGCGCACCGGGGACTCCACCCGTAATCAATCCATCCTCGTCCATCCTGATCCCGTAACGCGTACCCCGACGGTAGCCGTCGAGAATCTCTTTCACCACAGGCCAGGCGGTCTCACGAACTCGTACCTCATCTCCTGTCGCCTCAAGATAGCGATCGATGGCATGAATAAACCACAGCGATGCGTCAATCGTGTTGTACTCCGGCTGCTCACCTGCGTCAGGGAAACGGTTCGGCACCATGCCTTTCGAGACATGCACTGCAAAGGATTCGATGACTTGCCAGGCGACATCCGCTCGGCCGGTGACGAGACAGAGGCCTGGCAACGAGATGAACGTATCTCGCCCCCAATCAGTGAACCAAGGATACCCGGCGATCACCGTCTGTCGACTGCCTCGCGCGGACAGATATTGCTCCGCAGCACAACAGAGTTGATACGCCAATAGATCACCGCTGGGGACGGCCCCTTGAATACGCGCGCGGCGTTCCCGTTCGACATCGATCAGTGCCGCAACATCGAGTGCTTCCACGGACTCGGTGGTAAAGACCAAGGTCGCGTCCTCACCGGCTTTGAGCTGATCGGAAAACTCGCCTGGCGACCACCAATCTTCTTCGTCATCAAGCCCGCGCTGCTGATCGACGGTGAATTGGACCTGCCGAAACCAACGGGGTTCATGGCCATAGCGTCCGGTATGGAAGGCACTCACGGCCGGCAGATCGTGATAGGGATGCCAGGTCACCGACTGTGTGCGTTCAGTGCAGTTGCTGTCGAGTCCTGCGTTTTCATGATGCGTGGAATGGTAATCGCGCCCGCTCAGCATCGGCCGCACCAGGAGCGTGACAGAACAGGTAGATTTCTTTAGGAGACGCCATCGGACGATGACGAGATCGCGGCCTTGAATGCAGAGTATCTCTCGTTGGATCGAAGCCCCGGCACAGTCATAGGTCCAAGTCGGCCAGGGGTCGGCGGTGAAGCTACTACAAGATTTGTACCCTTCCGGATAGACGGCACCGGGATAGCAATTGGTCGAGAGGGGAATCGTCTGACCGTTCACCCCCACCCATTCTTCGAGATGGTTGACCAGAACGAACCGTTCGCCCGGTGGCTTGCGAGCCACAAGCAACAACGCGTGATAGCGCCGCGTGTTCGGCCCGGCGACCGTACCGGAAGCAAACCCTCCTCGCCCGTTCGTTTCAAGCCATTCGAGGCTCAGGGCTCGGCCTAAATCTTGGCATGTGGTTGCATCAACCTTCATGGCTCTCTCTCATTCGGAGCGTATGGCTTATGGCCGATGGCAAGAATTTCTTGCTATAGGCTATCAGCCATTTGCCATAGGCTCCCCTATTCTCCGGATTGCTGAATCAGCTTCGCCACCAATCCCGTCCATCCCGTCTGATGGCTCGCCCCGATTCCGGCTCCATTGTCCCCATGAAAATATTCGTAGAACAACACATGGTTCCGCCAATGTGGATCGTCTTGAAAGGTCTTCGTGCCGCCGAATACTGGACGTTTTCCGTCGGCATTTTGGAGGAAGATGTGCGTCAAACGGCGGGAGATCTCGGCCGCCACCTGCCAGAGAGTGGACTGACGGCCCGACCCGGTCGGACATTCCACCCGATATTGATCGCCGAGAAAGTAGTGAAACTTTTGCAGAGACTCGATCAGGAGATAGTTGACCGGGAACCAGATCGGTCCGCGCCAATTCGAATTGCCCCCGAACAGACCAGTCCCCGATTCCGCCGGCTCATAGTCCACGCGATGCTCGTGCCCCATGACCGAGACCACATAGGGATGATCTTTATGGAAACGCGAAAGGGCACGAATGCCGTAGGGAGATAGAAACTCCTCTTCGTCCAGCAGATACCCCAACACGGACTTCAGCCGATCGCGGCTCACGAGCGAAAGGAAGCGCCGCACACCGCCGTCGTATGACTGCGTCTCCAGATGCTGCGCAAAGTCCGGCCGGTTCTCGATAAACCACTGCATCCGATGCTTGAACCGTGGCAGACTGTCGATGAGTTCGGAATCCAGCGTCTCGACCGCGAACAGGGGAATAAGCCCCACCATCGAGCGAACCTTCATGTGCGTCGTTTCTCCGTTCGGTAGGTGCAGCACGTCGTAGAAAAACCCGTCCTCGCGGTCCCACAACTCGATTTTTTCACCACCCATGTTATTCATGGCCCGGCAGATGTACACAAAATGTTCGAAGAATTTGCTGGCGACGTCTTCGTAGGCCCGATTGTCCCGGGCGAGTTCCAGCGCGATCGTCAACATGTTGAGGCAATACATGCCCATCCAACTGGTGGCATCCGACTGTTCGATATGACCGCCTGTCGGCAATGGTGCACTCCGGTCGAAGACTCCGATATTGTCCAGGCCGAGAAATCCGCCTTGGAAGATATTCTTGCCATCGGCATCTTTGCGATTGATCCACCAGGTAAAGTTCAGCAACAGTTTGTGGAAGACCCGCTCCAGGAATCGACGATCCCCGACGCCTGTGCGTTTCTTGTCGATCTTATAAATGCGCCAGGCGGCCCAGGCATGGACCGGCGGATTCACATCGCCGAAGGCCCATTCGTAGGCCGGAATCTGTCCATTGGGATGCATGTACCATTCGCGCAGCATCAGGACGAGTTGTTCCTTGGCGAACGTCGGATCGACGAGCGCGAGCGGAATGCAGTGAAACGCGAGATCCCAAGCCGCATACCAGGGATATTCCCACTTGTCCGGCATCGAAATGACATCGGCATTATAGAGGTGGGTCCAGTCCGCGTTGCGGCCATGGAGCCGTTCCCTCGGGGGCTCTTCACCAGTCGGGTCGCCTTTGAGCCATCGGTTCACATCATAATGATAGAACTGTTTGCTCCAGAGCAGACCGGCGAAGGCTTGCCGCTGCACGCGGCGCGCGTCTTCCGACAGATTGCTGGGCGCCAGGCTGTCATAGAACTCGTTCGCCTCCTGTAGACGTGTGGTGAAGACGGCATCGAAATCCTGTGTGGTACAACCAGGGCTCTGGGCTTCATTGGTCAATCGCAGGCGGATGGTCCTGCTCTCGCCTGGCGCGAGGGTAAGCACATAGTGGGCTGCGGCCTTCGTTCCCAAACGATCTGGGTTGACCGCATCCTTCTCGCCCTGCACGACATAGTCGTGAAAACTGTCTTTCACATACCGGGCGCCTTCTTGGTCTCCATAGAGACGATGGGTATTGGTGTCATTTTCTGTGAAGAGTAGAGTGGGCTCATCTTCGCAGAGTAGCCGACGCAGGCCATAATACTCGTGCTGCGTTTCAATGACGCTCATCTGGCCAATCGACTCCCCTTGCTTGAAACGGGGTCGACGGATGTCCGAGCCCCAGGACCAGGTATTGCGAAACCAGATCGTCGGTAACAGCGTCAGCTCGGCCTGCTCGGGACCACGATTCACAACCTGGATACGGATGCACAAGTCCTCCGGCGTCGCCTTAGCATATTCCACAAAGACGTCGAAGTACCGGTTGTCGTCGAACACACCGCTGTCGATGAGTTCGAACTCCGGATCCTGACGCCCCCGACGACGATTCTCTTCGACAAGCCGGCTATAGGGAAATGCCGCCTGCGGATACTTATAGAGATATTTCATGTAGGAATGGGTCGGCGTCGAATCGAGATAGAAGTAGCACTCCTTCACGTCCTCGCCGTGATTACCCTCGTTGCCGGTGAGTCCGAAGACTCGTTCCTTCAAAATCGGATCGCGGCCGTTCCAAAGAGATACGGCAAAACAAATCAATTGGTGGCGATCGCAGATGCCGGCGAGGCCGTCTTCGTTCCAGCGATAGGCACGAGACCTGGCATGATCGTGAGGGAACGCTTCCCACGCCGTGCCATGCGGACTGTAGTCTTCGCGCACAGTGCCCCAGGCCCGTTCGCTGACATAGGGACCCCACCGTTTCCAATGACGCTGGCGCTTCGCGTCCTCTTCAAGGCGCTGCTGTTCTGCCAGGATAGGGGGTGGAGAAGCGGAGGCGGTCGGAGAATGAGAGGCCATATGACTCCTTCGGTAGAAACGAGACACAACTAGAGTCGGCCTGAGGTAGAAAGGCTTATAGCAGGCTAGTCCCGCGCCCAGGCGGCAGTCAAGCCGAAGCCCTCCCCGACAGATCGTCGAGGAGGGCTCGCATTTTTTGCCTAGCGCGTAGCACCACTACTTGGGGAAGGACTTTGGCACGGCAATCTGCT
>JBDSKU010000052.1:0-13561 GCA_039916745.1 Nitrospiraceae bacterium | reverse complement strand
GCCTCATCCACTCGTATATCCACATGGGTGGGAAAATAGGCGTGCTCATTGAGGTCAATTGCGAAACCGACTTCGTGGCCCGGAACGAAGAGTTTAAATCTTTCGTCAACGACTTGGCCCTCCAGGTCGCCGCAGGGAAACCCTCCTACGTCAAACGGGAGGACATTCCCGCTTCGCTCATCGAAAAAGAGCGATCGATTTATGAAGGACAGGCCAAAGAAATGGGCAAGCCCCCGGCGGCATGGCCGAAGATCGTCGAAGGCAAGCTGGAGAAGTTCTTCCAGGAGAGCTGTCTCATCGAACAAACCTTCGTCAAGGACTCCGCCGTCACGATCAAAGATCTTCTGGCCTTGAAGATCTCTAAAATCGGCGAGAACATGAACATCCGCCGATTCACCCGGTATCAATTAGGCGAAGCATGAGCTCTGCCAACTATCGGCGCATCCTCCTCAAAGTCAGCGGAGAGATGTTGGCCGGTGAGCAGGGCTACGGCATCCAGCCTTCCATCCTTGAAGGTCTTGCCACGGAAATTGCCTCCGTCGTGGCCCTCGACATCGAAGTCGCGGTGGTCATCGGCGGCGGCAATATCTTCCGCGGTATTGCCGCCAGCGCATCCGGCATGGAACGGGCCTCCGCCGACTATATGGGGATGCTCGCGACCGTCCTCAATGCCTTGGCCCTGCAAAATGCACTCGAGCGCATCGGCATTATGACGCGAGTTCAATCTGCGATCGAAATGCGTCAGCTGGCAGAGGGCTATATCCGCCGCCGGGCCATTCGCCACCTTGAGAAAAAACGTGTCGTCATCTTTGCCGGTGGCACGGGCAATCCCTACTTTTCGACCGATACCGCCGCCGCACTCAGAGCAATGGAAATCGGAGCCCAGGTCATCATGAAGGGGACCAAAGTCGACGGCATTTACGATGCCGATCCCGTGAAGAATCCCACGGCCACAAAGTATCAGACCATTTCCTTTCTCGCGATTTTGAATCAGAACTTGAAAGTCATGGACGCGACGGCCATCAGCCTCTGCATGGACAACAATCTTCCGCTGATCGTATTCAACCTGAAGGAACAAGGCAACTTCAAACGCGTCGCCACCGGCGAAGCGATCGGAACAGTTGTCACGCCCGATCGTCGCTAATATCTCAGGGAGTCTCGTATGCCGAATCCTGCCGCTATCCACCAAAAAGTCATGGAAAAGATGGAGTCCGCACTGGAATATCTCAAGCGCGACTTAGCCGGACTACGGACAGGACGAGCCTCCGTAGCCCTCTTCGACGGTGTTCGAGTCGACTACTACGGCACCATGACCCCGCTGAAGCAGGTAGCCAATATTTCGACTCCGGAAGCGCGCCTCATCACGATCCAGCCGTGGGAACCGAACCTGATCAAGGAAATCGAAAAAGCCCTGGCGGGATCGACCCTTGGTGTCACCCCGTCAAACGACGGGAAAATCATTCGCATTCCCCTTCCTCCGCTCACCGAAGAACGCCGCAAGGAACTCGGCAAGGTCTGCAAAAAGCACGGTGAAGACACAAAAGTCGTGGTGCGAGGGTTTCGTCGAGATGGCAACGAAGAGTTGAAGAAACTGCAAAAGGATGCCAAGTTGACCGAAGACGATTTGCGAAAGGCCGAAGCCGACACCCAAAAACTGACCGACCAATACATTCAAAAGGTCGACGACGTGGTGAAGAAAAAAGAACAAGAAATCATGGAAGTGTGACTGCGGCTTCGACCTTGCTACCCACCTACGCTACCGTCAATCTCTCGGCACTCGCCCACAATCTCTCGTGCATCCAAGGCTATCTCTCTCCCGGCTGCGAGGTCATGGCCATCGTCAAGGCCAACGCTTATGGGCATGGAGCCATTGAGATCGCTCAAGCCCTTGCACGCAAGGGTATCGGACGATTTGCCGTCGCCTCCCTTGAGGAAGGGATCACACTCCGTCAAGCCGGTCTCTCTACTCCCATCATCGTGCTGGGAGCACTCTTCGACCAGCAACTGGCAGACCTGGTCGCGCACCGGCTAACCCCGGTTATCAGCAGTGGGTCTATCCTGCAGGCCTTGGCACAAGCAGCCAATTCGCATCCGTCCCCCTACCCGGTTCACCTCAAGATCGAAACCGGCATGGGGCGGTTGGGGTTTTCTCCGGACGAATTACGCCCGCTCCTCGACAACCCTCTCTTGCGAAATACGCTTCACGTCGAGGGCCTGATGACACATCTTGCCGACGCAGATGGAACGGATACCGCCTTCACGGAGCGACAACTTGTTATATTTCAGGCCATCCTGGAACAGGTCCGGCGGCGTGGCCTTCCCCTCTCGCTGGTACATACAGCCAACAGTGCTGCCATCGTCCGGTTTCCCGAATCTCATTACTCACTCGTGCGCCCCGGCATCATGCTCTACGGGTACCATAGCCTGCCCGCCTCCATGCCTGCGCCAGACCTTCAACCGGTTCTTTCACTGCGGACCACCATCGCCCACATACGAACCATTCCACGGGGAGGAACGGTCAGTTACAACAGAACATTTATCCCAAGTAGACCGACGAGAATCGCGGTACTGCCCATCGGTTATGCCGACGGTTATAGTCGGCAACTCTCCAATCGCGGATCGGTGTTGATTCAGGGTCGTCGCGCCCCGATCGTCGGTCTGGTCTGTATGGACATGATCATGGTGGATGTCACCGACATCCCCCCGGTAGAAGTTGGAGAAACCGTCACACTGATCGGGCAGCAAGATGGAGCAGCTATCTGGGCAGATGAAGTTGCCGGCTGGACCGGCACGATCCCCTACGAAGTCCTCTGCGGGATCGGTTCCCGCGTCCCTCGCCTTTACGAATCCGCGGTGCGAGACTAGCGGGAAAAGCGCGACAAGCGAGTCGAGTTGGAGATCAATTGGTCTACATCGCGCCTTTCTCGCCCGTCCCGCCCATCGCGCGTCCTCGTTAGTAGATCATTCGAATCGACACACTTCCGGTATGCAGCGTCGTGCGATAGGTTCCGTTGACGGACGGATTGCGATTGCCCAGCACCGTACGGTCCTCGTAGAACGCCGCTTGGTAGGAAAGATCGAGTCCAATCGCCGTAGGCTTCAGCGATCCCACACCGAAATCCCCACATCGCATCAGGCCCAAAAACGATCCCTGCTCCTTGCAGATAAATCCCACCCCTCCTCCCACGATATGGAGGTCCGAAGAGGGAATACCGGGATCGTAGGTCAAGTCAGGCATCTGCGTTTGCTGATTGGTATAACCTGACCGTAATGCCACCTCCCAGTTCGGAAGGGATTCAAGCGCTAGCCACTTATATTCGGTGCCGAGCATCACCGCATAGGTACTCTTCCAATTCTGCGGCTGCGGGATCGTCGCACCGTTCGCCAAGGTCACATCGAGATTTCGAACAGATTTCCATCCGACATAATCGACATCCATCTCCAACTTCCATTCCCGCTCATGAGTACGAACCGGCCACAGGGCAATGGCGCCGGTGATCACTTGCGGCAAGACCAACGTTGCCTTGGCATCCGAAACCTTGGCGCCATTCGCCAACAAGGCTCCACTCAAATGAAGCGTGGCCTGACTGCGATAGACCATACCGATGTTCGCCACCGGCTTCCCGTCGGCATTACGCAGCGCCGTATACAAGAGGCTGGCATTGAACCCGGCTGCGGTGTCTTTGCCGGACAGTTCCATCTTGGACCCGGCAGGAGCGACGGGGAACGCCGGGGAACCTGGTGAGACGAACTGTTTCTCAACTTGACCTTCGCCAAATATTCCACTGAACGTATAGATATCCGCACCCAGCCCAAGCGAGAGATTATCCGTCGCCTTGTACGCCAATGTCGGCTTGATATCCAGAAGCGGCAAGGTGTTGAATGTGGTGGCGGTCCGAAACGACCCATCGTTCGGCCAGCGCGTCAGCGAGCCGAACGGTGAGGTCAGTCCGATCCCGGCAGTGAGATCGCCCAGAGCCGTCACCCCGAGATCCTTCAAGTTTGCCGTGATGAATGTGTGCCCGGGAGGAGGCCAGGCGGCACTCCCATTTCGGTCCCCACGAGCAGTCACCCCTGTCAGACTGGTAAAGCTCGTCGATCCACCAGAGATGAGGGCCCCCGCCATAAGCTGAACGCCCTGCAGTTGAGTCATCCCTGCGGGATTGTAATGTACAGCTGACGGGTCGTCGGCTTGAGCGGCATAGGCATTGCTCATCGCCGACGCAGCGGTTCCCTGGCCTTGAATGCGCGGCACCTGTGCCGATGCCTCCCACGGCAGGCCACCCCAACAGAGCCCTACGAAGAACAGCACGGATACCCACACCCATCGCACTGATCCTAACCTGTTCCACCCGCAGCCCCATCCTCTTCTCACCATCGCCCTCCCTCTCTCATTCACTCACTCACTCACCTGGTACGACCGGCCTCCCCGAAGAATCTAGCGACCTCCGCTCCGACGTCCTGAACCAGCAATCGACAATCCGTTCGAGTTCATCAATATCGAACGGCTTCAGCACATAGGCCTGCGCCCCCATGCCGATCGCACGAATTGCCGATTCCTTGGACCCTGACGCCGTCACCATCACAATGGGAATCTGCTGATCCCATCGCCGAATCTGCCGCAGCACATCCATCCCATCCATAGAGGGAATGCTGATGTCCAGGATCATGCCCTCGAATGTCTCGGCCCGGACGGCTTCCAAGGCTCGGACTCCATCCACTTCCAGTTGGACACGATACCCCCTCGCTCGCAACCGATCCTGTAAGAGCTGACGAATATCCGGGTCATCCTCAACAATCAAAATGCGCGGCGCTTCAACGGCTGCGCCAGCCAGCGGCGCAGCCATGGCAGGAAGTAACGGAACGGTGAACGAGAATTCCGCACCTTGCCCCGGTTCACTCTTCGCAACGATCGTCCCACCCTGCAACTCCACCAACGTCCGCACGATCGACAAGCCCAAGCCCAGCCCTTTCGTGCCACTCCGGGCCTGCTTGACGCGAAAGAATGGATCGAAAATCTGATCGAGAAACTCCGGTGATATACCAGGCCCCGTATCGCGCACGGAGACTCCGGCGAGCATCTGATTCTCCTGTCGCACCGTCACCAGAATGCTCCCGCCCTCCGGGGTAAACTTCACCGCATTCTGCAGCAAATTTGTCACGATCTGAATCAGCCGATCCCGATCTGCCCAGACCATCAGAGGGGCAGGGGGAGCAATCATCTCCAAGGTTTGTCGTTTAGCCTGGGCCAACAGGCGCAACTGCTCGACCGCATCGCCGACACAATGCCCCAGATCGATCTCGCTCGGCACAAGGTCCAATCTCCCGGATTGAATCCTGGTGCGATCTAACAAGTCCTCGATCATGCGGATCAATCGTTCGGCATTGTCCAACATCCGCGATAAGTAGCGCTGCTGCTTCTCATTCAGCGGCCCCGTCAATCCATCCAATAGATTTTGCAAGAACCCCTTGATCGAGGTCAGCGGCGTCTTCAGTTCATGCGAGACATGCGAGAGGAATTGCGACCGCAAGCGATCTGCCTGCTCCAACTCAGCCGTGCGTTCACGGACTTTGGCTTCAAGCCCTAGGTTCAACTCTTCGATTTGCTCATACGCGGACGCGTTGTCCAAGGCGATGGCGACTTGATTGGCGACCGTCGTCATCAACTCAAGATCGTCCTGCGTCAGACTATGCTCCTGCATGCGATCGACCGTCAGACTGCCAAGAATCCGATCGTTCGTTTTCAACGGGACGGAGATCAAGGCCTTCGCCTGCGTCAACAGGGCCAGCTGTTGGTTCAATGGGTGAATGCGATCCCACACGGCTTGCAGATCGCCGATCAACAGAGGCTGGCCCTGGATGAGCACAATGCCTTCCGGGCTCATGGGATCGGTCACGGGAATTTCTCGCGCACGCACAAACGCCTGAATCTCCGGCGAGACGCCGAATGCCCGCGCATCCTTGACGACCTGGCGGGTCGGGTCGTAAAACGAGACCATCACCCGATCGTACGGGAGATCGCTGGTCAGGGTTTCCAGCACTTTCTGCATCAATGCCTCCCGATCGAGCGTCGAATTGAAATGCAATCCCGCTCGATGGAGGGCGGTCAACTGAGCCACTTTCCGGCGCAACTCGACCCGCGTCTGTTCCTGCTCCAGGTAGGCGGCACGCAACTCTTCGTGGCGCGACTCTACAACCGTGATCTGCTCACGAATCAGCGCCTCCCGCTGTTGGCTCTCCTGCCGAAGATGCCGGTTGATGAGCATCCCTGCGACGGATATCGGAATGAGACCGGCCAGGATCACCTCCCCGAGACTCATCGACGGATAGGCCAGACGCACGAACCCGGCTGTGGCCAAACCAGCGCCCATTCCCCAAAGAGGCCAGGCTGAGTATCGTCGCGCTTGACGTTCCCACCGGACCTCCCATTCGCAGTAGTCGTCACCCTTCACAATACAGGCCCGATCGACCACTCGTGATTCAGGGAGCAGATGCAGGCGAGGCGGCACCATCGCGAATCGCCCCTTCGTCGATTCGCAAATCTGCGCGGTACAGGCCTTACGATAAGGACCGAATTGCTCAAAGACCCGTGCGGTGAGGTTCATTCTCAGCACTGCGGAGGTGTCCGTCACCTCCAGCACCGAATACTCAAGATCCTTGGCATATTTCCGCGCGAAGTATGGAAACATGCGATGGATTTGGGCCAAGCTGAACGGACGCCCCAGCGTCTGAATCAACGGGGAAATATGCTTCTCTCGGCCCACGTTCATGTAAAAGTGAGGATCTCTCGACTGTTCCCGGCAAAACTCACGCAGATAGGACGTAAACTCATAGGAATAGCTATTCCAAACATTCTTCAACTGATCGAGGGTGACATGATAGGCGGGATCTCGTATCCGGTCATTGAGCAAGCGGCACAGGTCATCCATGGCTCGCACCGCGGCATCCGCGCCTTTCGCCCGCGTGATCCATTCTTCCAAATACTCCACGTTATCGTGCACGATCATCCCGCTCACATCTTTAATCCGTTCACCCCGTTCATCGACGCCAAATGGCACAAACTTCATGTAGGGGCGCTCGAGGATGGTCTGAGTTGGAGGAAGAAGCTCTTCGGCCATGCGATGCTTTCGTCAATCAGAAATCTGGGACGCCGGTGAGGAAGATGCCACGCTACTGCGCCGACCTCTCAGACACCTGACAGAACGGCCGGCGAAACAGGCAAGTCACGAACTCTCACCCTGAAGAAACGCGGCGATTGTGCCTTGCAATTCGTGGAGAGTAAATAGCCGCCTCCGTCGGGCCGTCAGAAATCGCGTCCAGCGCAATCTGCTAGGCGTTCATATTCACTTCAAGGCTCTTGGGATAGAGTTTCCACGGCATCCGCGGCTCGCTCTCCATCGCCCGTTGAAGTTCTTCAAGCTCCTGCCTGAACGCTGCAAATGCGGCAACCGCCCTTGCAGAACGTTCCGGATTGGCAGACTCGAACAACGCAACTGCCGTGAGGTCAGCCATCAAGGGGGCGCGCGGCGTACTCAACATGAAGTTCATGTTGAGTAACCGCTGATAGACATCCCATGGTTCACGACTCCCGTCACGAGCCACTTGCACCGGCATGACATTCGTCCACACCTGGTAATTCCAGAGCGACGACCCGACCAGTTCATGCTGCACAGTGCCTAGATAGAGGCAACAGGCCGCTAATCGAGCCAACGAAGCTTGGGTAAGGGATGCAGCGGTCACGGGCAGACCGCTCGGCAACGCCTTGTCTAGCGCATCCACCCACTCACAAATGGCACGATCCGCCCTGACATCCACATCAGTTTCGTAATAGAGGGCCAGATATCGTGCCGTATGCCGGAGCATGACATCGAACAAGGCGGCCAGATTCCCCTCGGTTGGCTGGTCGAATCCTGCATGCAACACTCCCCGCTTGGCGGCATAGCCTTGGGGATCCCAGACCTTTGCGTCAAACCCTTCTACGCTGTCACCCACAAGCCGATACATCTCCTCATGGGCATAACTGAAAACCGACTCGAAATCGCCTCCAGGAACCACCTGCGACTCCATCCCGAGCCGGTTGCTGGCCTGAGTGCCAAAGATATGGGGCCACAGCAGCCTGCACAATGGATGATCGTCGGGGAGCACATTGCGTGTCACGATCGACAGCGTCTCACCGCCGATCAGGTGTACCCAATTCCAATGGCGAATAAGGCTCGTATGGGTAGAGAGGGCACAGAGCGCCAAGCGGCCTGCCAGCGCCCAGTTCGCATCGTTGGGATATGACAGCCCTAGTGCGGACTCAATCTTCGTCGGAATCAGCCGCTTCCCCATGGGGTCCAACTGAAACTGAACACGCATGCCCAATCGATAGAACCCTGCCCTTGGGTGATATTCGGTCAGATGCCGAAGATCCCACTCAAAGGAGTCCTGGTTCATCACCTTCCTGATATACCCGGCAAAAGGCCCTTGCACTGCCAGGACCCCGAAGTCAGGGCTCCCCTTCAGTTCCTGTGGAAGCACAGGAAACTCCAGCACCTCCTTGGGAATTCGGCCGTGCCGCTTCGCGGCCCTGCTGACCGCCCGGCGATGTCGATCGGTATAGGCCTGGGCCAACGCCATCTGCGGATTCGCATCGATGGGAGGAAGTCCCTCTACCGTGGGAGAAAAGAGACTATTCAGGAGCATGAACAATCGCGAGAAGAACCGGCGAATCCGGTGCCGGACAAAAGGATATTGTTCGTCCCGGGGCGTGCGTTCACCGATCAATACATGCTGGATCGCGATACGGGGGAATATCCGCGCGACAGGAACTGCCTCCAGCCTGCGAGGATCCTTTCTGACACGAGTCACGTCCAAATCCCGATTGGTACTGAACTTCAACGCGAGGATCCGACTCCATAATCCATTCAGAATCGCCCACCGAAACAGCACAACCCTTCCCATCGACTCCCCCTAACCTATGGTGACTCACCACCATGTTATTTGCCGCATGAAAATACCCTACAGCATAAACCAGTTCATACTACCAAGGCACTGAGAAACTACGTAAGCACTATCGGTCGGACAACGCAAAGTACATACCCTGCAAGGTCCGACAAACGAGAATTGTGGTTTCGTGTAAAAATGCAGGGATACTGAAAACTGCGTTCAGAAGATGGGGAGGACTTCGTGACGATCGTCGTGACGGCGAGTATCCCTTCAGATACTGGCCGTCACGAGAAAGATACAGAATAAAGACCTGTCGTGCCGCTCCCTGAGCGTTAGGTTTTCACCGTTCGTTTGAGTTGTCGTTCCACACTGGCAACTTTACTCGTGAGCCGGCCCTTGGGACCTTTCCGATAGTCGACTTTGATCGTGCAGGAAATACGGCCGCAATCTTTCTTCATCCGCACATAACATTGCTTGACGATGGCAAAGACCTCATCCCACTCCCCTTCGAGCACCGTCCCCATCGGATTCAACCGGTAGTCCACTCCGCTCTTATCGATAATATTGAGCGAGCGCGACACATACTTGCCGACGCTCTCTCCCTTGCCCAATGGCGACATACTGAATTCCAATAAGACCATGTTGTCGCAATGCTCCTTCTCTACGCTGTTGCTATCAGCCATCAGCTCTGAGGCGGCGTTACGCGGTTACGCTTCGCCTGCGATCCCTGGCACCACCACAAGCTTCGCCCGTTCATCCAGCCACACCTTCGGATACTGGACCTTACCTAATACGCGAAACCCGTCCAACGCCTCACGCAACAACGCCCGACGTTTTTCGAACTCCGGCTCGTTCGCCTTGGTCTGCTCCCGAAGCGCACCGAGCCATTCCACAAAGGCGGCAAACTCCTCACCGAAGATTTTTTCCATATCTTCCTTCATGAAACCTGACAGAGCCGGAGCCACCCCGCTCGTGCTGATCGCCACACGGAGATGACCGGACGCCACGACCGCCGGCATCGTCACCGTTGAGCATTCCGGCTGGTCGACCGACCACAAGAGGAACTTCTTCTCCCGCGCCTTCGCGAATAGCGCGCGCGAAAAATCGCGATCCCCTCGCACCATATTCATGACTAAAATTGCACTTTCCAAATCGGTGTCACGAAAATGACGCCCACGATGAACCACCTTCGCCGACGCAGCCAAATCTTTGAGCGTGTCGTTGAGCGACGGTGCCACGACGGTCACCTTCGCCCCTGCGTCCAACAACCGTTGAGTTTTTTCCGAAGCCTCCTCGTCTCCCCCGAGCACAAGCACCGGGTAACCCTTCACATCCAGAGACAACGGAAAGCCAGAATTTGCAGCCATGGTGGTTCCTCCCAATTCAATAGTGGGGCGTATCATACAACACCCTGTTTTGCAGCGTAAACCGTGCCTTCCCCTTTTCTACCGGCCCCCGCTATAATGCGCCGATTTGCCCCCTTCACCCTTGCAAAGGAACCGTACCCATGGCCGCCTATACCGCACGCACACTTGGACTGGCCGGTAGCATTATCGGCCTCGCCGCGATCGCGGCCTGGCTGGGCCTGGCCCATAGTTGCGACCCGGAGACCCGCGAGGCCGTAATCGCCGGGCATGTCCTCATCGCTCCGGCCTTGGCCGATCAAGTACGGCCGACCGATGTGCTCTTCGTCATTGTCCGGAGGCCAGGCGCGGTACGGCCTGTCGCGGCAACGCGGATCGACAACCTGCAGTTCCCCGTGGCATTTGAACTCACCAATGCCGATGTGATGGTGCAGGGCTCTGAATTACGTGGAAAGCTAGATGTGGTGGCCCGATTGGACCGAGATGGACAGGCCGGCCCGGCTCAGCCAGGCGACATCGAAGGCCGTTACGCGAAGAACCCGACGTTACCAGGCGGACGGGATTTCGAGATTATCTTAGATACGGTGCACTAGAAGAATGCTGAATAACGGTCAGGCTGTTCAAACAAGTTTGCAGCAAGGCCGCAGTCGATGAACGCACCGGAGGCGTACCCTCAGGGGTACGTTGAGGATGCGTTCGAGGCGAGAACGACGCTGAAAGCTTGTTTCAACAGCCTGGCTAAGTCTCGGCGGGGTCGGCGTCCAGCTCCATATTCCAATAGAGATAGTCGCGCCAGCTTTCTGGCGTATTCCGAATCCCGATGGTAATCGTGACAACCGGGTTCCACCGTGGCTTGACCGGCTTCTTCATCAGCTTCATGCCGGCTTCATCTGGTGTGCGACCGCTTTTCTTATTATTGCAACGCCAGCAAGCCGTGACGATATTCTCCCAGGTCTTACGCCCACCCTTGGCGATGGGGACAACATGATCGAACGTCAGTTCCTCGGTCCTGAACTTGAACCGACAATATTGGCAGGCATAGCTATCGCGGGTGAAAATATTGATGCGGGAGAATTTCACTGCCCGGTGGACATCTTTGAGACGAACCAGCTTGAGGAGCCGCATGACAGAGGGAAGCTTGAAGGAGATCGACACCGCATGGACCTCTCGGTCGTAGACCTCGAGGACTTCAACTTTGCCCTGCCAGAGAAGCGCAATGGCTTTTTGCCAATGGACCACCCGCAGGGGCTCGTACGTCGCGTTGAGCAGGAGAGTCATTTCCATGCAGCAACCTCATTCCCAACCGAGGCTCCTTCTGTGAGAAGGCGCTGGTTTAGTCTTAAGACGCGTACCTTTGTCTATGCCATAAGCCTCAGTCGAAATCAAGTCATTGACGGGTCTAGGAAACCGGCTCATCTCATCGGCAAAGCCTCAACATGAAAGATCAGCGCCATGCCTGAATTTGTCACCGTTGCAAGAGTGGAGGAGATTCCTCCTGGGACCGGACAGACCGTCGAAGTCCAAGGGGTCTGGATCGCCCTGTTTAATGTCGAGGGATCCTTCTATGCCGTCGACAACACCTGCCCGCATGCGGGAGGGCCATTGGGGGAAGGACATCTGGAGGGCCACATCGTCGAATGTCCGTGGCATGGATGGCGATTTGACGTACAGACTGGAGCACGGCCGGAGAATCCGAACATTACCGTCGCCTGCTGTCACGTCCGAATCGAAGGGAATCACGTTCAGGTCGCGTTGCCGGAGAACTTCAAATAAGAGCCTGTCGGGAAACAGGCTTGGGCTATCTGGTCTTTCTGGTTCAACCAAATAGACGAAATAGACCGAAAAGACCAAATGAACAAGACAGAACTGGCGGATTGTTTCAGTATCCTGGAGAGCCGAGAGGCATTGACGAGGCCGGCAATCCTGCCGGTTCACTATCCGGTTCTTTTGGAGTCACTCCGTCGGCCGGAAGCGACGCAGCATTGACCTTCTTCACCGCAAGATTGGCATGCCAAATGAACTCCCGCTCGAACCATTGACCCGTCACCCCTTGGTCTCGTAGCTGAACTCGTATCTCATACATATCCCCTTCCACCAACTTCACCCGCCACTCACCCAGCCGGGCAACCCGATTACGCTCGCTCATCGAACGCACATGCTCGGTCATCGCCTGAAGAATCGTGGGATAACCCAGAGCCCGATGGGTTTGCACCAACGCGAGAGCCTCGGCGGCCCGAGGATCAGCCATGGGATTGAGCGACGGAGGCTTCATCCAGAGATAGCACAGCCCACCCAATAACAGTACGGCCACAACCGCATAATGAATCACCGTCACCATCGAGAACGAAGAAGAGACCGCACGAGAGGACGAATGGTTCTGTGACATGGACATCCTGTACAAGGGGTTCGATGAGAGGACAAGAAACCGCACAGCCTCGCGTTGCATCTTAGGAAGAGCAGCAATGCGAAGTCAATTGAACCACCGCCAGTCCATGCGCCCGCCCCGGATGCAGCTTGTGCGCGTGAAAGAGGTTATGTTACAAATATCTGTCTAGTCGACACCTTTGTATCCTGAGGCGGTAACTACCCATGAAATTCTTTCTCTACGGGGACCATCTCAACCCCACACAGCTGAAACGTCGTGCGCCGGAGCATCAGTTCTTGATGCTCGCCACCATTCCAGAACACACAATCAAGTTTTGCCGATGGTCCTCACAATGGCGATGCGGCCTTGCCAGCGTGGCACCCTCACCGGGAGAACAGGTCTGGGGAGCGGTCTTCGAAGTGACAGACGAAGATCTCAAGCTCATGGACCTCTTCGAAGAGGATGTGCCCCCAAACGCGTTTCGCCAGGTCCAAGTGACCGTGCTGACCGAAGCCGGTGAGAAAATGCTCGTCACCACCTATGCCGCCACCCCGATCGGCAAGTTCAAACCCAAGGCGCATTATCTCGATTGGGTGATGAAGGGCCTCAAACATTGGAAGCTGCCAGAAGAAGCCATCGATATGTGGAAGTCGTTCGTACCAACAACAACGTAAACGATCTCAGTAGCCTCTACAGTCCAAGGGAGAATCCATGCCAAAGCCAAAGTATCACATCGTCGTCTGCACCAATTCACGCCCCCCGGGCCACCCGAAGCCATCCTGCGGCAGCGCCGGATCAGCTTCCCTCCTCATGGCCTTTAACATGGGACTCATGCAGAAGGGTGTGACACCGGGCGACGTCATCGTCAGCGGCTCCTCCTGCCTCGGTCCCTGCGAGCAGGGCC
>JBDSKU010000051.1:0-4604 GCA_039916745.1 Nitrospiraceae bacterium | reverse complement strand
CCCCAACATCCAACAAACCTTCACCTGAATGGCTCGAATCTTACAAAGACCCTCCACTATTACCCCCCCTTTCATTCGAGCTGCTTGCACAACCCCACGACAGTTGTTGCCACAGTTTTTATCCCTTAAGTGGCTCTACACGCGTCGCCCCTGAATGATACGAACCAGAATCACCACGATCGCAATAACTAAGAGCGTGAATAAATCCGCCCATGGTGTACGAGCTGACAAGACCCAGAATCCAGAGGACAACCAAAACGATCGCAATCGTCTCGAGCACGGCATTTCTTCTTTTGCCAAAAATTAGCCGTCCGAAAATCTGCAGCCCAGTCCCGACCAAACAATCGCTCCGCCATGCATCGAAACGGCTTTCTGAATCGTCATATTGGAGGCTTGAGCGCCTACAAGTGATTGCCGAACCTTTCGCCAGGGGGCGGCTCCCTGCGCACAGCCTTCCGGGGCAGAACCTCAATACATCTCATCGCACGAGTGCCCTGCTGCCAACGCTCGTCGATATCCCACTCGGGCGACCGCGCTGCCGCAATATGCCTCATTGAACCGATGAGGAACTGCTCAAAACAGCTCACATCTGAATAGAATAGTGGTGCTCGGAGCCACGTCACGCAGGTTTTTGGAGCAACCGCTGACTCTGATGATGAACAAAGTCGTGGAGGACGATTTTGAGGAAGGGACTATGCGAGATCGGCATGCCGCCACTCCATCGTCAGCGGCAATGTCGAGAGACGTGTAGAGGTATCGGCTTCGTTCTGTCTTTCAGAAGGTCCTCGTTGGCCCCAGCGAGTTCACAGCGACTTATGGGTGCCGTCACAGAACGATGGGTCTTGGTTTGCTTGCACTGGCACAACGCGACTTGCTTCTTCTCCGTCAACGAAAACTCGACCGGCTTCATCCCCGTTCCCTGATGGAACCGTCGCAAAACGGTTGGGTTTTCGAACGCCCGCATTGACACCAATGATACGTGCCTGGCTCCAATGTAAATACCGCCGGCTGATTCAGTTGCGTATGTGCCGGGGCTTAGATGGTGCGTCTGGTCTATCTGATTGATTGGGTTCGTCTGGTTAGCGTCGTTCAAGCAATTAACCAGACAGACCGAATAGACCACAGAGACAAGACAGGCCGGCGGACGTTGTCAGCATCCTGTTAATTGAGCAAGACGGCATTGAGGCGGGCTTTGTGCACACGCAAGCCGTCGGTGTACTCAATGAAGCCGAGCTTCTTGAACCGGTTCATAAAGAAACTCACCCGCGACCGCGTGGTACCGACCATTTCGGCCAACGTTTCCTGACTGATTTTGGGAATGACCGGCACCGATTCACCGGCTTTCTCGAACGTCGCCAGTAGCAACAGCGTCCGCGCCAGCCGCTTTTCGGCAGAATTAAAGAGTTGATCGATCAAGTCCTCTTGAATGCGAAGGGAGCGCGTCAAGAGATGGGCCATGAACAGCTCGGAGAACGCCGGCTCGTTGTGGAGCACGTCGATCATCGCCTGTTTGTCGATCCGCACGATACTGGAATGGCCCATGGCAATTGCCGTGGCCATGTACACGAGTTGCCCCGCGAGGCACCCTTCCCCGAAAAAATTGCCCTGCTCCAGGATCGCGACCACGGCTTCTTTCCCTTGCTGGGACACGACCGAGAGCTTGACCTGGCCTGTCTAGACATAGAACACGGCAGTGGCCGTATCCCCTTGCGCAAAGAGCATCTGGTGCTTCTGGCACTGCAGAATCGTTCGACTGTCGCCGGCTTGTGCCAGAAAGGTCTGGGGGTTGAATGGCATGCCTGGGGGGGACACCCTTCCACGAGGTCTCAGGGTTGAGATGCGGGGTCTTGCAGAGAGCGAATAGGTGGTAATCATGACGGGAACTCCTTTCGGGTCGAGGACACTCGTGATCTCCGTACAGGATCGATCGTGACGGTCATGGCGTGCTTCATGGTTTCTCGGTCTGCGACATGGAATCTCCCTCACACCGCCTGTCGCAGGCGGTGGAACAATGTGATCGGCATATGAGTCCGTGGTCTCGCGCGCGGGCGCACGGGCGGAACAGGCGTCCCTCGGTTGGCCAGGATCTCGGGATCCACGCAATCGCCGCAGTTGACGCAACGCCACATCGTTTCCGGTGCGCCGATGAAGTCCCGTTCCAGGGATGCCGTATAACTGGGAACGAGTAATCCACCACAACGCAGACAAGACGTGTCAGACGGAGCCGCCGCCTGCTTGCGCGGCTCTGTGGTCCTGGCCGCTGTCCGACAAGACACATCGGACAGGGTGAGCGGAGCGGAACCGATGGTTGCAAAGCCAATGCGCGGGGTCATGATGGCGTTCCGATCGTCCGTAAGAACTGTCGCACTTCTTCCTGGACCTTCGCGAAACATTTCAGGCAGTAGGTATGTGTGAGTGCGAGCTTGGTTGAGTTCACGCCATAGGTCTGTCGATAGGTCCGTGGCGATACCCAGCGCTCGCGATGAAGGGATGAGCTAATCTCGTCTCGAATGCGTCCACAGACACAACAGACCGGGAGCAATCTTGGTGCAATGAGCGTTGCGCTCCCCGGCGCGGAAGGGGTGGTTTGAACAACCGACATGTGACTGGACATAGGCCACCTCTTTATTTTATCCGTCGGAGAGGGAACAGCAATGCAGCGATGTGCAGAGCCCAATGATGCATCGTTATAATAAAATACAGGCCCTTATAGAACCGGGAGATCCCTGGTTCCACTCGGATTCCGCCCTAGGACCTACTACGGGAGGGCAAAAGAGTCAGCCGGAGAGTCTGAACGCCCTCATCTCTGACTCCCGAGGCGGACCTTGCCGGAGTCACATGGCGCACCTGAGCGAATCGACGTGGTGCAAGCGAAAGGCGGTAGTCTGACGAGTCCGGGCGCTGGAGGGTGACTGTGCCGGCTCGATTGAGCCGGTCCACCGCGGCAAACACCTGGTTCCATGAATAATAGGGCACTCTCTCATTAAGTTCTTCGAGCGTGCAGGTACCAACCCGGGCAAGTACCAGGCGGATGGCCGATTCAAGTGCGTCTGTCTGAAACATAGGATCCCCCAAGTCATCTCGTGCGATGCCGCTCATAGCCATAGGGGGTAACCGCCAGCTCAGGAAACTAGGACAACCCCTAGTTCTGTCAGGAGACATTCCTCATACCTGTCAAACAATGGCGGTCTGGCTTGTGAGTACTGAGGGAATAGGCTTAGACTCGGCTCCTGATCTGCCCGTCACCCCGCGCGACGACTGCTCAATGGCGCGCCCTCCGTCATCCCGAGGAAAAATTTCTGTGGCCGCGGCACGAAAGACGACGAGCAGAATCGTTCCCTCCAAGACCAGCGCCAAGATCTCGCGCCACGCAGCCTGTCGACAACATCCGCTCACGTCCTGTGATGCAACGTATTGTTCGCACTTTCTCCTGAAACGAGGCATGCCATGAACGAACCAACGACCCGCCCCTCCCGCAAGAAGTCCCGGTTCCTGGCCGGGCGGGGCAATGGCAAGCCCGCCAGGATGAAGGCAGAGCGCGTTCCCGCAGAGGATCCCGCGCAGACTCGTACGCGGCTGATTCTCACGGCGATGACGGCATTTCGCGATGGCACGTTCGTGGTGCGGTTGCCGGTGGATTGGCCGGGAATGGATGGACGAATTGCGGAGACGTTCAATCAGACCATCGCGCAGAAGCAGCGCCTCTCGTCGGAGATCACGCGGCTGAGCGTCGCGGTGGGGAAGGATGGGCGGCTGAGACAGCGCATGTCGGTGCCGGGGGCGTACGGCGGGTGGGCGGAGTCGGCGGACTCGATCAATTCCCTCATCGACGATCTCGTGCGGCCTACGACGGAAATCGCGCGAACCATCGGCGCCGTCGCCAAAGGCGACCTGAGCCAGGCGATTGAACTGGAGGTGGACGGGCGCGCGCTCAAAGGCGAGTTCCTGCGCTCCGCGAAGCTGGTGAACACGATGGTCGATCAGCTCAACTCCTTTGCCGGCGAGGTGACGCGCGTGGCCCGCGAGGTCGGCACGGAAGGCAAACTCGGCGGCCAGGCGGTCGTGCCCGGTGCCGCCGGCACCTGGAAAGATCTCACCGACTCGGTCAACGTCATGGCCTCCAACCTCACTACGCAGGTGCGCAACATCGCGGTCATCACGACGGCGGTGGCCAACGGCGATCTCTCCAAGAAGATCACCGTCGATGTGAAGGGCGAGATGCTGGAGCTGAAGAACACCGTCAATACGATGGTGGATCAGCTGCGCTCGTTCGCCTCCGAGGTCACCCGCGTTGCCCGCGAGGTCGGAACCGAGGGCAAGCTCGGCGGCCAGGCCGACGTCCCCGGTGTGGCCGGGACGTGGAAGGACCTGACCGACTCGGTCAACGCGATGGGCACGAACCTCACCGCGCAGGTCCGCAACATCGCCGAGGTCACCACCGCGGTCGCCCGCGGAGACCTGTCGCGCAAGATCACCGTCGACGTCACGGGCGAGATCCTCGAGCTGAAGAACACCATCAACACGATGGTGGACCAGTTGAACGCGTTTGCGTCCGAAGTCAGCCGCGTCGCCCGCGAAGTGGGCACCGACGGCAAGTTGGGTGG
>JBDSKU010000050.1:0-3642 GCA_039916745.1 Nitrospiraceae bacterium | reverse complement strand
GAAGAGTTCCGCTTCCAGCAAGGTTTCCGGCAACGCCGCACAGCTGACCTTGATCAAAGGATGCTGGCTTCTGGGGCTGTTTTGATGAATGGCATTGGCGACCAACTCCTTGCCGGTGCCGCTCTCTCCCAGAATCAACGCGGTCGAATCCGTTCCTGCGACCAGTTTGATTTTCTCGAGCACCGCTCGCATTTGGTTGTTCGTGCCGAGGATACCCCCGAAGCTGAACTTGTCTTCCAATACCTCTCTGAGATCCTGATTCTCTTGCCTCAATGCCACCACACGGCCTGCACGCTCGACGATCAACAGCAATTCATCCATCTGAAAGGGTTTAGTGATGTAGTCGAACGCTCCAAGTTTCATGGCACCGACCGCCGTCTCCACCGATCCGTGGGCAGTAATCACCACGACCTCCGTCTGGGCCGATTGCTCTTTGGTCGCGGCAAGCACCGTCAGGCCATCTGCGCCGGGCAGCCGGAGATCGGTGATCACCAGATCGAAGGGCCGCTGACGAACGGCGTCGATCCCCTCCGTCCCGGATGCCGCAGCTAAGACGTCATGGCCAACCGCTTCCAACGCATCGACCATCGAAAGCCGCATCAGCGGCTCATCATCAACGAGCAGAATCCTAAACCCCTTCATAACACCCTCTCCAACAACGAACGTTCTCTCGAGACAGGAAGATAGAGGGTAAAGGTCGTCCCCTTCCCGACCTCACTATCCACCACGATCTTTCCTCCGTGGCGCTCGATGATGCCGAGACTGACCGACAGACCGAGACCGGTCCCTTCGCCTTCGCTCTTTGTCGTAAAGAAGGGATCGAAAATCCTCTGCAGGACCGCCGACGAAATGCCCGATCCCGTATCACGCACTTCGACCAGGCAGATTCCTTCGATCACAGAGGTTCGAATCGTCAGCGCCCCACCGTCCTTCATCGCCTGCACCGCATTCAAGACCAAATTCATCAGCACCTGCTCGATCATGTGCTGATCGATCATCACATTCGGCAGCCCCTGCCCGAGTACGGTATCCAACACGATTCGGTTCGGGGCAAAGAGGTGCATCGTCAAAACCAACACCCGATCGACGACGTGATTGATATCCGTCAGCGCAAACTCCGGCTCATGCTGTTGGGAAAAGTCGAGAAGCTGCCGGACAATCTTTTGCACACGCCGCACGCCATCCTCCATCGACACCCGATATTCTTCTTGCCGGACAGGCGACAACGTCCCTTTTCTCAAGTTATAGAGGCAGTTGAGGATGCCGCCGAGGGGATTGTTGATTTCATGGGCCACCCCTGCGGCAAGCCTGCCGACTGAAGCCAGCTTCTCGGAGTTTCTGATCTGCTGCTCCAGTTTCTTGGTCTCAGTCATGTCTCGCGCAATACCCAACACACCAAGAATCACGCCTTCGACATCATGCAAGGGGGAAACACTCACCATGACGGCCCTCGGCTCTCCCGTGCGCGTCACGACTTCAACTTCATAGACCTGCTTCGCACCGATATCCAAGGTACTCTTGAGACGCTTCCCCCTGTGGCGCTTGGAGAGCAGTGCGAGGTACGGGCGTCCGAGCAGATCGTCTTTCCGATAGCCCCAGGCTTCGATCTTGCTGTTCACGTAGGTAAACCGCTGTTCGATATCGAGGGTGTAGATGACATCGTTCGCGTTCTCGAGCAGATTCTCAAGATACTGCTTGGTCTCTTCAATTTCCCTCGTACGCTCACGAACCTTATCTTCCAACTCCTCTCGATACGTTTCCAGCTGTCGTTCGAGCGCCTTCCGATCGGTGATGTCCCGTAACTGCACCATCACCAACAGTTTGTCGGCCACTCCGACTCGGATCAAATCCATTTCGGCCGGAGTTTCCAGCCCGTCGGCATGGCGCACCATGATCTCCTGGGTCGGTACTTTCCGCTGCCCCGTAATGATGTCGTTCAGCCATCCGCGTAACGAAATGTGATAACCAGAGGGCACCACTTCGAGCAGACTGCGGCCGACCACGTTCGCCTCTGCATATCCCAACGCTTGCTCCTCACGCTTGTTCACGGCCACGATAATCCCACTCGGGTCCACCATAAACACCGAGTCGACCACCAAGTCGAACAGCGCCTTATAGCGCGCCTGCGAGGCCATTAACTGCTGTGTCCGCTCCGACACTGCCGCTTCAAGTTTTGTCGTATACTCTAGCAGTTGCTGTTCGAGCCGGTGCCGTTCGGTCACATCGCGCACAAAGGCGCGTGAGTGCACCAGCCCGCCTCGTTCTTGATCGATCAGCGCCGTGGCATGAATCTCCACATCGATCGGGTGACCGTCTTTGGCCACGAACACCGTCTCAATTGAACTACGACCCTGCGCGACCAATCGTTCCAGATATTGCAGGACGAATGGCTCCTGCCCTCGTGGCACCAGGTCCCACAGGCGCATCGACAGCATCTCCTCGAGGGTATACTTCAACTTTTCGAGCCCCGTCTTGTTCACATGAACGAAGCGGCCACTCCGGTTCAATTGATAGATCATCTCTGGAGAATGTTCGATCAAATCGCGGTACTTTTCCTCCAGGCGATGCACATCCACCACACGTTGCTCGATCTGCGCAAACGATCGTTGGAGATTCGTCGCCATCAGATTGAACGCGTCGGCGAGCCCTTCAATTTCATCTCCGGTCTTCAGCTCCAGTCTCCGGTCCAATCGGCCGCTTCCAATTTCACGCACCCCGTCGTGTAACAACTGAATGGGGCGGGCGATCCGCCGTGCGACCAACACACCAGTCCCCCAGAGCACCGCGAGTACGAGCAGCCCGTAGAGCAGCACTTTGGCCACGAGTTCGGCAAGCGGCGCATAGGTCTCCTGTGGATCCTGCCGCACCACGGTGATCCATTGTTTTCCGCCGAGGCTCCCAGGGACCAAGCTCTCGCCAAATCGGACCGGCGCGAATCCGATCAAGGCGTTCCGGCTTCCATGCGAATCGTCCGCCACCACGGACCAGCCAGCTTTCAGCCCTCGAAGGGCACCGATGAACTCGGGCTTGATCGAATGCTCTTCCGGAGCGAGGACCGGACAGATCACTGGAATACCATCTGAGCTGAATAACATCGCGTGACCGGTCGTCCCAATGGTGACTTCGGCAATGGCACGGAAAATGGTGTCGCGACGCAACAAAATCGTGACGGTTCCGAGCACAGACCCTTTCGTATCGTCCAGAATGGGGACCGCAACCACAACAACATGAGTCCCGAAACTTGGGTCAAACGTGATCTCGCCCACATAACCATTAGGGCCGGGGCTTTTCATCACGGCTTGCCACCAGGGCGCCTTTCCGTAAAAATACTCCACTTGCGGGATCGAACTGACCACCAGTGCCCCCTGCTGGTCGGTCACCAAGATCCCGATATAGTCCGATTTACGGATGTCGTGCCACCGGATGAGGTAGTTGGTGACAATGCGATTGATGAAGAGAGGAAACTCGCTCCGCTTATCCCGCAGGCGCCAGCGCTGCTGCCAATCCTTGATCATGCCCTGAATGTTTTGAGCATCCTTTCCCTCATAGGTACGGTTGGCTTCGGTGACGGCGGTACGAAGAAAGGGGGTGGCGGCAAGCTGCTGGGCCTCGTTCATCCCGCGGCTAACCTGCATTTCGATA
>JBDSKU010000049.1:0-8141 GCA_039916745.1 Nitrospiraceae bacterium | reverse complement strand
CGTCCAGGCCCGTGCCCTGGCTACCCTCACCTGTTGCGGATGTGGAATTACTTCCCCCATATCAACCGCGAATCCGACGGACTGGAACGATACCAGCGGTTTTGCGCCGGCCGATACCAGGCCTTGGCCGAGGGTCTTTCGGGCTTCCCTCGCACCCTGCCTGCAGGAACTGCCATTGGGACATTGTCCGGTCCGTTGACCATCCACTTTCTGGCAGCCAGACTTCCGGGAACGCATATCGAAAATCCACGCCAGGTGCGCGCGTACGAGTACCCTCCTGTGTACGGCCCGCGCAGCCCGTCGTTCGCGAGAGCCACCCTCCGACCCTCCGTCTCCGGGGCCAATCTGCTCATCGCCGGTACAGCAAGCGTGGTCGGTCATATCAGTGCTCACATCGGCGAGCCTCACAAACAAACGCTTGAAATACTCCACAACCTGAATGCGCTACTCACACAGACAGAGCGGCTTCATGGAATCACTCGCGGACAATGGTCCAGGCAGGCCCTCTTCAAGGTATATGTCCGACACCCGGAACATGTTTCGGCGATCCGCAACATCCTCCAAAGCCGGCTGCCATCCCATGCTCAGGTTCTGTATCTTCAAGGAGAGATGTGCCGACGCGAGTTATTGCTGGAGGTCGAAGGTGTCCTGGGTCAAGAATCATCCATTGACGTGAATCGAACGGTGTCGCCACCGCCTGGCCGTCTCCACGAACCTATGGTGTCTCAACATGAGCTGGATCGCTTCAAGAGAGCCTAAACAGAGTCAACATCGTAATGCGGAGACCGCGGGCTCTGCCTATGGTGGCCCCGCGCCGATCAGCCCGGTGCAGGGGGCGACGCGCCCGACCGTTGCGACCGTCAACCAGGACTTCTACGACGGGCTCTGGTCAGGAAGCCATGTCGTTCTGCCGCACCGTTTCAACACCTGGCCGCTGCTCGACGCACTCGCCGCCGCGGCACCGGCAAGACTCGAAATCGGCCCGGGCCTGCGCCCGAGGCTCCCCATCCCGGGTACCTCCTTTGTCGACATCAGCCGGCCGGCACTCTCCGGTCTGAAGGCCAGTGGCGGTCACGCGATGCTCGGCAAAATTACCGCCCTGCCCTTTCCCGATTGCAGCGTCGACCTCCTCTGTGCCTTCGACATCGTCGAACACATCGAAGATGACCGGCAGGCCTTTCGCGAGCTCAGCCGGGTGGCGAAGGACGATGCGACGGTCATCTTCTCGGTACCCCTGCATCCAGACCGCTGGACAGGCTTCGACGCCCTCGTCGGTCACGTTCGACGCTATGACCCCGACGAGCTCCTGGCCATCCTCGGAGAGCATGCCTTCGTGCTCGAGCAAAGCGCCGTGTTCGGCATGCAACCCCGGAACGGCTGGCTCCTGGACTTCGCCGTGTGGGGCATGACTCATAAACGGGCTCAGGCCATGCGTTGGTACAATGGGCTCGTGCTCCCCCTCGGGCTATTCTTACAGCCGCGCCTTGCCTGGGCCTCGGGTCTGATCGACGTCGCGAACGTGGATGAGATCCTCCTCGTCTGCCGGCGTAGCCGGCGGCAGACAGGTCTAATGTCCGCCGAGGACGTCGGGAGAGAATCTATGAAGGCGGCAGAGAGGGGCAAGGACGATCAGACGAAGAAGCACGCGCACATCTGAACGGAGGCGCGCTGAGGTGGATACGATGCAAGCCAAGATGCATACAGTGAATACGAAGGCGAAGAACACGTCGGATATACCAGAAACCGAGATGTACAAAAATATCCAAGTACTGGAAAAGCAACCTATCCACTGGGCTCCGGCGCGAGTTCCCTCTGAGCCCTCGGATGGACCGCGACGTCTCCACCCCCTGCCTTCACAGTCCTGCCAGCAATGGCACTTTACCATCGATGCAGACTGGGTCCCCGGGTCCGAGGTCGGACTGGAGGGGTTATTGGATTTCTGCGATCGATGGAAACTGAAGGCCACAATTTTTGTGGCCGGGCGATTTGCGGAAGCCTATCCGGATCTGGTCAGAGAATGCCGGCGGCGAGGGCACGAACTCGGCACGCACGGGTGGGAGCACGGGGGGCTCGAGCAGGATGAGGATTTCAGATCGGCCAGTTATGACCAGCAGCGAGCCTGGATTCGATTGGCCACGGAAGCCGTGGAGAAGGCCGCAGGGGTTCGCCCCGTCGTGTTCCGCGCCCCGAGCTTGTGGATCGGCGAAACGACCTTGCGCGCGCTCGAAGAGGAGGGATACCGCTACGATTCATCGGTTCCTGCACGGCGATTCGACTGCGGGTTCGGCCGGGTGCATTACCTGAAATACTTTCGTGCGCCGACTGAGCCCTATCGCCTCTCGTCCTCGCACTTGCGCTTGCCGGGGCACAGCTCCATCATCGAGATGGCCCCTTCAGCGTTCCTGTTCCCGATCAACATGGCCACACTCCGGGTGCTCGGCCTGCCGATGATGAAGTGGATGCTCCGCGGGATTTCCCGACGGGCGTCACGTCTGGTGTTCTATTGCCACCCCTACGAGTTCGTGCAGGCGCATCGGCAGTCCTTCCCACGCAACATGTCCAAATGGAACATGAAAGGGATGACGCCGGAGAATCTCTCACTTCTTGACAGATTCGTCGAGCACGTGATGCTGCAAGGCTACGCCCCTACTCTCTTTGCAGGCTCGTTTGGCGCTTCGCAGGACACAAGGCCTCTCACGCGCGGGACGACGCGGCTTCGATCCGAGTCGGTCGATGACCTCGGTGCCCATGCGGCCTCGCTCCCGGCAAGGGATGGCGAGGAGACCCATACCGTTGCACAGGCCCTCGGGCGCCGGCGCTAGGAATATTCGATCGATGCATTGTGAGCCTCCAATCCACTTCGAGACCTCGCCATGTCCGTACATGGAGGACCAGATGAAAACCGTCCCTGTCGAATTGATCCAGATGATTAGAGGCAAGATGTCCGCAAGACTGCCCCGAAGGACCGCGTCCGAGTTTTCGCTGGAGACACCGCTAGTAGATTTGGGGCTCGACTCTCTGGATAAACTGACTCTGCTCTTCGAGATTGAAGATCTTTTCAATGTGGCGATCCCCGATGCCACCGCCTCCCAGATGAAGTGCGGTGCGGACATTCTGGCCTATGTTTCAACCGGCCAACACAAACGGTCCTGAAGTTTGCATCGGAAGTGCAGAGGGCTATGTAGGATTTCTGCTTGATGTTTTGCTCTGGTTCTGAGGTGATGGCCCCTTCCCGAGTTCGACATCGGACTTCTTGCTTGAGCTCGGGCACCAGACGGTTTTTGCCGGCTCCGTCGCCACCTCGAATCGCTTTTCGGCATCAACGGTAAACTGATCCTGAGTCATGCGCATACAGGCTGCGAAAATATATTGGCACGAGACAGAACACCGAGGTCCTTACAAACGCCTTCCTTTACGGCACGAACTGTGACACTTTCGTCCCTATTGTTTCCTGCGCATCCTTGGCGCAGCGGAATCCCATCCAGTTGATCTTCGTATTGGGATCGGTCCCGTTCCGCATGGCGACACGCATCGTCGTGGTGCTGTCCATCCATCCACCACCACGGAAGGCTTTTTGCGTACCGACCTCAGGGCCTTTGGGGTTCCGATCCGGTGCCACCGCGTAATAGTCCTGGTCGTACCAATCGGCCACCCATTCAGATACGTTCCCGATCGTCTGATACAGACCGAAGGGGCTCACGGCATTCTCATATTTATCGACCGAAATAATCGGTGGGTACAGCAATAACCGCTCCGGACGATCCCGCACCGGACCTGACAGGCCCGTTCTTCCGAAATTCGCCCTGCTCGGTCCCGCATATTCCTTGCCCCAGGGAAAGAGACGCCCATCCACTCCGCGCGCCGCTTTCTCCCATTCCGCTTCGGTCGGCAGCCGCTTCCCTTCCCACCTGCAGAAGGCATCGGCGTCATACCAGGAGACGTGCATGATCGGATGGTGCGCCATCGCCTCCTGGAAATTTCCACCCTCATACCGCCAATCCACTTGTGGCGGACGGTTTGTGGCGAGCACGAACTTGATACTCCAGCGCCGTCACTTCGTACTTGCCGATCTCGAAGGCATCCAGGTAAACGCGCCGCTGCGGAATCTCACCACGATACGCGAGGCGGTCCGTCTTTTTATCGCTGCCCATTACGAACTCGCCGGCCGGCACCAGGACCATGTCGTCCTTGGGTTTCCATGTGGCCACCCGTTCTGCGGCGACCTTTTTACCCGCCTCAGTCCACTCCATCGTCACGTCCTGCGTATCGAGCCCCCAGGCGATGTTCGCGATCACCAAGGCCACTACCACGGCGACGATCGCATTCACCACCCGATTAACCGTCACCAATTTCCCCACTCTCGTCGCACTCATCATCCGGCCTCCTTGTATGTATCGCTGTCAGCTCTCAGCATGCAGCCGTTAGCAGCTTAGGGAGTCTTTGTGAGCTGATCGCTCGTCCTCGATTTCGCACATCGCAATCCTGTCAAATAACTTCTGCGGTCCGGCATGCCGCCATTCCTCCCGGCGGATCGCGCGACCTCCGGGTCTTCATTCCAGGAGCCGCCACGGAACACTTTGAGTTCGCCGGTAGCCGGCCCCGTGGGATTGTCCGGCAGGCTACTCCGGTAGTACTCGGGGCCGAACCAATCCGACACCCACTCACTGACGTTACCGGCCATTTGATGGACACCGTAGGGGCTGACGCCCTTGTCATACCGGTCCACATTAGCCAGCGGCGGGTACTTAAACCCGCGTTTCGATCCCGAATGGGCGATATTACTTTTCAGCCACCCGGCAGGTTCATTCCCCCATGGGAACATCCGGCCGTCCTCACCGCGCGCGGACTTTTCCCACTCCGCTTCGGTCGGCAGACGTTTTCCCACCCACCGGCAATAGGCTGTGGCCTCTCCCCAACTCACCCCGATCACCGGATGCGAGGCCATCTTTTCGAGAAAGGGATCCTGCATCCAAAACTCCGGCCAAGCTGCCCCTGTACCCAACACGAATCGAAGGTAATGCACGTTGGTGACTTCATACCGGTCGATCTCGAAGGCATCGAGGGAGATGGGCCGCTGCGGCTGTTCCTGAGGTCCAGCCGCGCGATCTACCTTAGGATCGCTGCCCATCAAGAACGGTCCTCCCGGCACAGGAACCATCCCCCCGGGAACCTCCAACAGCGCCAACCGCTCCAACTCCCAGGGTTGCGCCCAGGGATCGTGCTTAGGACTCAAATGATCGGCACGCACCTCATTACTCGATATGAAGCCCCATGCCAGCAGACCCGTTGCCAGGGCTACTCCGATTCGCCACGGCCTCATGTCGCCGTGCCGTGCCATTCGTGATCCGTCGTCCCTCAACATGGTGACTCTTTCCTGCCGACTTCTGTCCCTCTTCTAAGAAAACGGGGGAGCCACACCTTACGCGCAGCTCCCCCGATTTGACCGACACTATTCCGCTGTCGACTACTTCATCGCAGTCGGAATAGCGTGAGGCTCGGGCTGCACATCCGCACGCTTGGCACCCATTCCCTGAGTCCCCAGCGGTTGGATCCGTGAGTCACCGGCAGGCAACACACGGAGGTAGCCCCATTGTCCGGACTGCGTGTAGGGCAGCCGCGCATTGGACCATACGAAGTCTCCGACCTGACGATACGGGCCGCCCGCACCGCCACGGATGAAGACATCAAGGATCTCGGACCCGGCATACTCCACCACGCTGATCATGTCGGCACCGGGCATGTAGGGCTCGATCGGCCATTCGTGGCCTTCGACTCCGAACATCCCGTTCTGTTCGCTGTTCGCGCCGATCACATGGATGCGAATCGCGTCACCGGCATGGGCCTCGATCAGAGGCGTGACCGGATCTTCGGGCTTGTCCACCACGCAGGGCTGAAAAATCTTGCCCAGCGAGCAGCCTTGCTCCTCACGGAACTTATAGGGCTCCGCGCGATAGTTGACCGACGTCAACCCGGCGACGTTTTGCACATAGGGCATGAACGCGGTGCCGATGATGTTGTCCTCGTCCTGGAAGAAGAGGGCCACGTCACGGTAGTTCCGCTTGCCGACGTTCTCCGGCAGGCTGGCGTCCACGATGACGTCAGCTCTCCATGAATTCTTCTGTGAGATATCGGCCCCGGTGACAGGGTCTCGATACTGGGAGCCCTTCGGCCCGATGACTACCGCTCCGTACAATCCGTTCCGCGGATTGACGACGATGTTGCCACCGTCCCACACCAGCGACGTCGTTTCCTTGTTGGAGGGGTGCGCGTAGTAGGTGTAGGTGCGGCTCTCGCCCGGGGCAATCGTCTGCTCGCCAGGATTGTTCCCGACGTTCAGGCCCTGGCTGTCTCTTGGATCGAAGGCCAGGCCCGGCGCAAAGAAGGACGCCCGGCTCGCCTTCATCTTGTTCTTTAGATGGACCTTGATGCAGTCGCCCAGATTGGCACGCAACGTGAGCGGATTCGGCATCATCGTGCCCGCCACCGTGGTCGCTTCTTCTTCCAGCGCGAAGATCTTGCCTTCCGGCACGGTCATTTCGATCTTGCGCTCGAAGTCGACCTCGATCACATCCGGCGCCTTCGGGTGGAGCTTCAACGGACGGTCCAAGGACACGACGTTGAAATTCTTTACCGGGGCATCGGACGGACAGACGGAACTCGGCGTGGCCGGAATCCCGAGAGGATTGGTTCCCCTCGGCAGCGGCTTCAGATCCGCCACTTCTTTGTCGAGCACGCGCACGATACCCCATCCACCTTCGGCAAAGTGTGACGTTCTGCCGTTGAAGTGAATGTAGTCGCCCGGCATGCCCTGGAATCCGCCCGCTTTGCTCACGAGGTCATACCGTTCGGCGATCCCGACGTGAATCGAGTTCTTCCGATTGGCATCTGCCGCATACCGTTCCGTGAGGAAGGTATGACCTGAAATGGTCCAGACATGGGATTCGTTCATGAGCTGGTGCAACAGACGGAACACCATGGTGTCCCCTGTGTATGCACGAAGCAATGGCGTACCAGGGTCTCCATGGATCGCGCTACTGAACAGCTTCGACGTATCCGGATTGTTAGACAACCGTTGCGCAAACGGGGCTGCGCGGAAATTGAAGCCGCTGCCGGTCGTATGCGTCCCTCCGTTGATATATTTGTTCGGCGCCGCCAGAATCTTATCCGGCATCTGGAACGAAATGGTCTTGCCCGCTTCCAACGCCACTTCGATGGGCTGTCCCGGAGGATTGCCCGCCTCGATGGTGTTCACCGTGTGCGGAACGGTGTCATGGATCGACACCATCAATTCACGGAAGCTGCCACTCACACCGGCACCGATCGGCTCGTTGCTGTGAATATCGGCAATCGGACCGCTATACACCAGCTTGCCGTTCTTCGGATCGTGATAGGTGGATCCGAACGGCTCCACGATCGTCACGCCGAACCCGCCATGCGGCCAGGTCGTCGCACCGAAGGCATGGTCGTGCCAGAACACGGTCCCCATATCAACGTCCACCCACCACCGGTATCGCACGAACTCCGGCGACACAAGATCGCCCGCCGGATGGTTCTGCTTCAACGGCTTGAAGAGCGTCACGACATCACCCTTGATCTCTTTGATCCGAGCAACTTCCTGACAGCTCTTGTCCCGCGGCAACGAGGCTGTAGCATCGTGGCCCTTTTCCAAACAATCCATGCCCACCATCACTTCAGTGTTCAGATGGAAGGGCGTGGCACCCGGTGCCATCTGAATCTTGATGGACGTGGCACCGGCTTTTGCGGCACCCGTCAACTTCCCGACCATCGGCGCCGGCAACCCATGCTTGGTCTTCTTGCCCCACATGGTGAACTGGCGGACCGACATTTCATACTCGAAGCCGGAGATGACACCATCCGAATTTCCCGTGTCGAACTGGAAGAAGTGGGGATGGATATTGATCTTGGACGACTGGAAATTCGTGTAATCGTCGTCGTCCCACTCACTCGTCAACAGCACGTCCACACAGTCATACACGTTGGCGCGGATGACCGCCGGAAGCTTGAGGTCGTCGTTCGCTCTGGTCAGGTTCTCTTCTTCATGGAGCACGTAGATCAGCCCGTCCTTGTCCACCATAGCCGGCTCTTTCCCCTGGGCCTTCGCCAGGGTAATCGGCATGCGG
>JBDSKU010000048.1:0-5741 GCA_039916745.1 Nitrospiraceae bacterium | reverse complement strand
ACAGCATGACTGCACTGACCGGAGGCCTGTTTATTTTCGTACTCCTCGCGACGTACCCGCAGTTCACCACGTGGCTCATCAATCAATTCTATCTCGTGTTCGCGGTGATCTATCCGCTGTTGTTCATCAGCGAGACGATCTTGCTGTACATGTATTTCTACACCTGGGATTCCTGGAAGGGCGAGAAGAAGGCCCGTCATATCGCCCTTGGGGTGCTCCTGAATCTGATCGGCACGATCACGCTATTCGTCATCGATGGTCCGACCTCGTTTATGAATACGCCGGTGAAGGCCGAGGGTATCTCGCCGCAAGAGTTCCTTGCGACCGCGAGCTTGTGGGACAAGATCTTCAACTATAGCTGGATGCCGCTGAACCTCCACCGCCTCGTCGGCAACGTGACGTTCGGTGGGTTCGTGGCGGGCTTGATCGCCGCCTACATGTTCATGGGGGCGAAAAAAGACGAGGAGCGAGCCTACTACGATTGGATGGGATTTGTCGGCAATCTGATCGGTGTGGGCGCGTTGCTGTTCCTTCCGTTCATGGGCTATCTGTTGGCCTACGAGCTCTGCGATTACGATGCGTCGATCTGTCCGTACATGATGGCCGACCAGCTGTCGATGTTTTTCGAAATGCAGGGCGCGATGATCGGCCTCATCTTCCTGGCCAGTAACTATTACATCTGGCTCAGTATGAAGCGGATCGAGGGAGTCGAAAAAGTTCGGATGACGATTCTGGCTCCTATCGTGATGGTTTTGCTCCCCTTGGTGATGACCAAGGTAATGACGGATTATCCGGTTCCTGATCCGACCTCGCTGGCATTCTTGCTGCCATTGTTGTTGGCCCCGTTCACCATAGGCCGGTTCATCCCGCTGACGGTATCCGCGCGGACCGTGATTAAGGTTGGATTCTTGATGGTCGTCGTAGGCGATGCCATCTGGCTCACGCCCCATGGCTTTGTGCCGACAGGTGCCAAGCTGGTAGCGGAGTTGGAGTTGCCGTCAGATTGGAACTTCCTGGCGTTGATGCCGGCGAAGAATTCAGCCGCATTTACGTTGGTCTTCGTCACGGTCGTCAATTACGTCATTTATAACCGAGCCATCAGTCAGGGCACGATTGTCTGGGGTAAAATCGATTTCGCCTCTCAATTTGTGCTGATCTTCCTGGCCTTCAGCGCAATTTGGACGATGGGTTTGATGGGTGCGGTCCGCTCGTTGCTGCGGAAGTATTACCACACCTACAATCTGTTGCCAGACTTCACCGCCGAGTCCTTTACGCCGACGTTGTCCTATTCCGCCTGGTGGATTACCGGGATTACCGTTATCTTTTACGCCGTGGTGAGTTTCGCGATTATCGTGACCCTCCGGCCTTCCGATTCGAAGGGGCATGCATCTGAAGGCAGCCATGTCCCTGTCGGGGGCAAGTAGTCCTGGTACGGAACGCCTACTGAAGGAAAGAGGATCTGTATGGGGAATGTGATTAAGAAGCTGATGATCGGTCTGGTAGTGGGCGGCGCACTGGTCGGTGCGACGCGAGCCCTCGAGTTTCCTGTCATCTTCCAGATGATGTTCTTCGCGTACGCGATGCTAGGAGCGGTCGTGTTCATGATCCTGGATGCGCCGACACTCACTCCGATGAGCGGACTGAAGTCCGTCATCGTGTTGGTGGTGTTCTATGTCGTGCTCTGCACAGTGTACATTTCCGGTGCCTCGATGTGGCCGCAGTACGATCCGGAAGATGAGAAGGGAAAGATCGCCAAGATCTTGAAGCCTAAGTTTGCAGCGACTCAACAGGGGAAAGCCGAGGAGTTGATCGCACGGGCGAAGGCCCTGGATGAGCAGGTAAAAGCCTTAACGGTGCGCCTCAAGGCAGTAGGCGGAGACCAGGCGACAAAAGACCAGTCGGCAGGAGCTTCAGGATCGACCTCAGCAACATCCGGTGCTGCAACCGGAGATTTTATGAAGCTGGGTGAGGAGCAGTGGCAATTACAAGAATGTTATAACTGCCATAAATTGAAGGGCGAGGGTGGAAAGAAGCGCGGTCCTGAGCTGGATAACATCGCCACCTATCTGTCGGTCGACGAGATCAAGCAGAAAATTCTCGATCCCAAGAGCTTCATGGCTGAAGGATTCGAGAAGGAGTACGAGAAGGGCAAGATGCCTGACAAGTACAAGGATCTGATGGAGGAGAAGGACGTTGTGGCGCTCGCCTCCTGGCTCGGTACATTCAAGAATACATCGGTGAATACGCCAAAGCCGATTAAGAAGAAGTAGCATGCAGCCTAAACTGAAATCCAAAGTCCGCTGTGCGGACCAAGAAGTCGGCGAAGTGACCAAGGTTATCATGGATCCGCTGACCCGTGAGATCAGCCATCTCGTGGTGTCGTTGAGCGGTGCGGGCGAACGACAAGTCTCAATGGGTGCGGTGCAGGCCGTCACCGACGAGATGGTGCAACTGCGATCGTCTGCTTCAGAAGTGAGTGCCTTGCCACCGTTCAAACGTGACGAGTACGTCACGTTGCATGAGGTGGAGATCCCGCACATTGAAGACCATCTTCATGTCTCTCCGGGCGAAGTCCTGGTGCCGTTTCCTGAGTTGGAGAAGAGCGTCAAACGACGGACCTTCTTTGCAAGCCTGACCCACGTGATCGGGTTGTTTATTGGATTGCCGCTTGCCTTTCCCGTGTTGAAGTACTTGATGAAGCCGATGTATGCCCCGTTCGACAACGGATGGCTCAAGATCGGTAACATCGGGAAGATCAAGGCGGACGATGCAGGGACGCAGTTCAAGTTCAAGCGCAAGGTCAAAGAAGCCTATCTGCCTGAAGCCGAGATCGAGAAGAATGTGTGGCTCTTAAAAGCGACGCCCGCAGTCCTCGAAAAGGTGTACCAGGGAAAAGATATGGAGTTCCGGGATGGCGCCGGAAAAACGATCTGGACCAATAGGAAGGACGTGCCCTACATCGCCTTTTCAGGTAAATGTCCTCACCTTGGATGCGGATTTAAATGGCGGCAGCATAAAGTGTTGGGACAGGTTTTCTTGTGTCCCTGCCATTTAAGCATCTACGATGCGGCCGGCACGGTGTTGGACGGCCCTGCTCCGCGCCCCCTCGATCCATTGCCTATCCAGGTGTCCGCGAGCGGTGAGGTGCAAATTATCGATATGGAATTCAAAGCCGGGACCAAGTCCCAAACGCGGATTGTCTAGATGAGCCATACCCCTTCTCCTAGCGCACCAACCACGATCCTTGAAAAAGTGATCGACTTTGTCGATGAACGGGTCGGCCTGAAGCTCCTGGCCGCCAAGATGCTCAATGAGCCGGTCCCTGGTGGCTCTCGCTGGGCCTATGTCTTCGGGTCGGTGCTGTTATTTATCTTCATCATGCAGGCGGTCACGGGCGTGCTGTTGATGTTCTATTACGTGCCCACCGCCGACCATGCCTATGCGAGTACGCAATACATTCTTCATGATGTCGACTACGGCTGGTTTCTGCTGAGCTACCATTTTTGGGGCTCCACGGCCATGGTGGTCTGCGTCTTTGCGCATATTTCTCAGGTCTTTCTCTGGGGCGCATACAAGAAGCCTCGTGAACTTGTCTGGCTGGTCGGGCTCGGTCTTTTTGGCATCGTCATGGGATTCGGTTTCACGGGTTATTTGCTCCCCTGGGATCAGCGAGCCTATTGGGCCACGACGGTCGGTGTGGAAATTCTCGATAAGACGCCGCTGCTCGGTGACTTCATGGCGCGATTCCTTAAGGGCGGCGCGACTCCCGGCCAGATGACGCTGAGCCGGTTCTTCGTCATTCACGTGATGGTGCTTCCTGCGGCCCTGATGGGGCTGGCCGGGTTGCATCTGTTCCTCTTTAGGTCGGCTGGACCGGCTGGTCCATTCCGAGGCACTCCGGAAGAGCTGAAGGCGAAGACCGACTATTTTTTCCCGCGGCAGATTTGGAAAGACATTGTCGGAATGGCAGCGGTCTTTGCCTGTATCTGCGCCTTGGCCTTCTGGGAGCCGGTGGTCCTGTTAGAAGAGGCAACCCCTGACCCGGGCGATTATCATCCGGAACCGGAATGGTACTTCTTGTTCCTGTTCCAGCTGTTGCGTCTCAAGATGTTCTCCGGCGAGATCGGGCAACTGCTAGGCGCGATGGTATTACCTGGTGCGTTTATGGCGCTGCTGGCTGCGTTGCCCTTCATCGACCGGGATCCCGAACGGAATATTTTCAAGCGCCCCATCGCCCTGATCGGATGGGTGGTGGTCATGGCGGCGATCCTGATTTTCACGATCTCTGCCATTATCAACCGAGAGTTTTTGGACTAGCGGCGATCTCGCAGAACGGACTCTGTTTGCTATGAGCGACGAACGCGAATCAATGTCTCCTACGAAGCTCGGGCTCGGCATTCTTTGGCCTGCCTTCTGGACCGGCTTGCCGATCAAGTTGGCCTTCGTCCTGCTCTTTCTGGCGCTGGGGACGGTGCATTTTGAAACGAGAATAGGTCTCGCATTCTTGATGCTGCTGACGAGCCCGGTCACCGTCTTTGCGCTTCCAACGATCACGCTGGGATTGGAATCCCATCTTGGTGAAGGCGTCGGTATCGCGTTGCTGTTTTTGTTGGCGATCCCGATCGATATCTGGGCGCTCGGGGTTGTGGGACGGACATTTTTTCTTGAACGGCTGCGGCGTGAACCGCCAGAGGGATTGGGGCTGACGCTCTGGTGGAAGTGCGCATTGGTCGGGGGGATCTTCTTGCCGATCCTGTGGGTCGCGGTGAGTGCGACCACCGAAAACGCTATTGCTATCGTCCATTCGCTGTTTGAAATGGAAATGCTGAAGGGCGTTCCCGTTGCGGAGAAAATCAGCATTGAACTGACTCTGTGGGGTGGGGTGGCCTTAGGGGTATTGCTCGTATTGTTAGTCGTCGGCCTCTCGTTGGTGGGACGGATGATTCGTGGCACGGTGGAGTCGGCTCAACATACGTCGGAAAACTATCAAGGATTGATTACTCGCTGGGACCTGATGCGGGTGCCGGCGGATCAAGGATTGATGCTGACGGCCTTGACCGGCGGGGCCGTGGTCTTGTCGCTCCTATTCTGGTCTTCGCTCCCGGTGTTTACGCCGCACCCACATGACTGTTGTAAGAAGCCTGAAGTCAAAGCCGTCCCTGCATTTAAACCGCTTGAGACGCTGAATAAAGATGAGAAGATGCTTGCGCAGCTTGCCGTGCAAGTTGAGGTGCTGGAGAAACAGCAGGCGGAAGCCGAACTGGAAAAAGACAAGGGTAAGGGCAAAGGCAAGGCAGGCAAAGATGCAGTGAAAGCGCCGGCAGCAACCGTACCGGCTCCGCCTGCCGCCGTGAAACCGTAACGTGGGAGATAGATGAGGTGAGGGCGATGCAACAACAGGGTGGATGGATTCAGAGACTTCTCCAGGCCGGTCGCGGTCATGGGGGGATGTTCTCGGGGCTGTTGTGGGCAATAGGCCTCCTCAGTCTTCCCGCGCTGGCCTTTGGGGCAGATGTTGCGCCGGCCGCCGCAACTGAATATCGAGACATTCCCTACATCGGCAGCCGCAATCTCGTGTGGATTGTCGCGCAGCTCCATTTGCTGCTTGCGGGGTTTGTCTTGGGCGTCCCGATCTTCGCCTGGTTGTGCGAAGTCGTGGCCTGGAAGACGGGCGAAAAGCGCTACGACAAACTTGCGAAAGAGTTCACCAAGCTTCTGACCTCCGCCTATGCCACGACGGC
>JBDSKU010000047.1:0-3707 GCA_039916745.1 Nitrospiraceae bacterium | reverse complement strand
GACTATTTTGGGGATTTCTTTTTTCTCTGAGCAGTACGGCGATTGTACTCAAGACCCTGGCTGAACGGGGAGACAGCGATTCGATCCATGGACGAGCCACGATCGGGATTCTCGTCTTTCAGGACCTGGCTGTCGTTCCCATGATGCTGCTCACGCCGATCCTGGCCAGCCAATCGAGCGGAGGCGGGCTGGCGATTCTGCTCACCTTGGGGAAGTCGGTGCTCGTCGTCGTGCTCGTCATCGCCGCCGCCTGGTATCTGGTTCCCAAGCTGTTGGAGCATATCGTCCGCAGCCGCAGCCGCGAGCTGTTCTTGCTGACGATCATCGTTCTCTGTCTCGGCATCGCCTGGCTCACGTCGCTCGGCGGTCTCTCGTTGGCATTGGGCGCGTTTATCGCCGGATTGGTCATTTCTGAATCGGAGTACAGCCATCAAGCTATGGCCGAAGTGCTCCCGTTTCGCGACAGTTTCAATAGTCTCTTCTTCGTGTCGATCGGGATCCTCCTGGACTGGCGGGTGTTGTTCACCCATCCATTGCCGGTAGTAGGACTCCTGGTCACGATTCTGTTGGTGAAATTTATTGCCGGGGCCGGAGCGGTCTTGTTGGCGGAGATCCCTCCGCGTTCGGCGGTGATGGTCGGTATCGCCCTGGCCCAGGTCGGGGAGTTTAGTTTTCTGCTGGCGCAGCAAGGGCAGGAGAGTGGTTTCTTGCGAGGCGATCCGTATCAGGTCTTTCTTGCGGTTTCGGTGCTCTCTATGATCGTGACGCCGTTTCTCATGCAGTGGTCGCCGCACCTGGCCCGGCGCGTGGAGGCATGGCAGCGGCTTCGCCATTGGTTGCCGAGCCGCACCATTGCCCATGTCATGCAGACCGAAGGCAAGCAGATTCGGATGAAAGACCACGTCATTATTGTAGGGTATGGGTTGAACGGAAGGAATCTCGCACGTGTCCTGAGCGAAACGGAGATCCCGTATCTGGCCTTGGATCTCAATGGCGATACCGTCACTCGCGAAGCGAAACATGGGGTGCCGGTCTACTACGGCGATGCCACGAACCCGAACGTCTTACGGCATATGAAGATCGAGGATGCCAAAGTGTTGGTGGTTGCCATCTCGGATCCGTTTGTCACCAGACGGACTGTGCAGGTTGCCAAAGGGCTCAATCCGAAAGTACATGTCGTCGTGCGGACTCGTTATCTGCGCGAACTGGAGGAATTACACCAGCTCGGTGCGGATGACGTGGTGCCGGAGGAGTTTGAAACCTCCATCGAAATTTTCGCCCTGGTGCTCCGCACCTATAAATTGCCGCAGGACTTTGTCACGCAGAAGGCCGAACAAATTCGCCGTGAAGGATATGCTTTGCTTCGGCGGAGCGAATTGCCCGAACTGGCCCATCATCTTCGTGGCGGGACCTTGACCGATGCGGAAGTCGAAACGTGCCGTATTGAGGACGACTCGCCCGCGCGGGGGAAGACCTTGACGGAGATTTCTCTCCGTCCTCGTACGGGCGCGTCGGTCATCGCCTGGACCAGAGCGGGGGTGACGCAATCGAATCCATCGGAGAAGACTCGGTTGTTGGCGGGCGATATTGTCGTGCTGCTCGGTTCGCGGGCCCAGATCAGGCAGGCGATGGGGCTCTTGGTAGAGACGGGGTCGGAATAATCCGCTACTAGCAGCGCCTGCAGTAAGCGAGCAACTGAACGCTGAGCTCTGAACGTCGTTTTTCATTCACAGTTCATCATTCAGTTTTTTCCAGCTGGCGGACTTTTTCAACAGTCTGCTAGCGGCCCGTGGTTGTCATGAGCTGGTAGGCGTCATCCAGCGTGGCCACTTCAAGGATGGTCAGGTGCCATCTCGTTGCTAGCTGAGAGAGATCCCCGTCCGGTGAGTAGAGCTGCCCACGAGGGATCAGCACGATCTTAAATTGTGCGCGAGCCGCCGATTCGATTTTGCTGGGAAGCGCACCGACCCCTTCGATCCGACCGTCCTGCATGATTTTTCCGGTCAGTGCGACGTCTGACTTGATCTCGTCTCCTCGCCAGGCCGCCACAATGCCCACCGCGACAGCGCTGCTCGCGCTGGTTTCCTCGGTCAACGCGTTGTATGACCGGTTCTTGCTCGTGATCACCCATTCTCGCCCGTCCTTTCCCCCGGCCTTCGTGGCAGCCGCGACAGCCTGCTTCACGCCCTCTTTCCAATCCTCGCTGACGGCTGAACCGCCACCGAGGTGAATTTCATAGAAGAGGATGGTCGGCCCCTCCCGTCGAGGGTCCTTGTCGAGTTGGAGCACGATGTAGTGGACTGTACCGGTCTGCCCATTGGCGAGCACACCGAGGGCTGGGGGGAAGGCTTGTGTGCAATAGATGATGGTAGAGAACAGGAGTATCAGGCGAAATCTATTCCGAGTCGTGTCGTGGCCCGCCATGAAGTGAGTAGGCCTAACTCCTCCAGCGTAAGGTGACTCGTTCTTTGAGCGGATGGTCGAGGGGCTGCCCTGTCTGCACCGATGCCAAATGTGCGGCTTTCAATTTGTAGTACCACTTGGCCGGCGTATCGGCATCGTCGATGAGCATCAAGGATGGCTTGTAGCGCAAGCCCACCGCTTGGCGCTCCATCGCTTCTCGATCCTGCGTCATGAAAATGTTGGCGAAGTAGCGAAAGATACTCTTGGAAAATGGCACCCAGCCGAGGCAGTTCCACGCTGCAGTAAAGTCGATGCGGCATTGCTGTTCTGTGATCGGTGTGACGGTGGCGCGGCTGGACACGAACAGCGATCCGGACTGGACGAATTCAAACCGCTGGTTGGGCAGCACAAAGTCGATGGTCGTCGTGAGTGGTCCGCCGTAAATCAGGTTCAGGAGCTTATAGGGTCCGCTGTTCTTTGAAGGCGCATGCGGCACCATGCGGAAGCCGTTGGGAATCGGTTCAAAGGCCTTGGCCTTTTCATGCATGCTCGCCTGGGTGCGCCACCAGGAGCTCTGGTGCACAAAGGGGCCGTGAGCCGGGTCCATCAAGCCGACGATACCGTCGTCGATGGCGCAATCCAACAAGGTCGAGATGTGAATCATCCGATAAGGGGATGAAGGCAGCGGCAGTGGCGGCACGTCCGGGATGATCTGATTCGGTCGTTGAGGGTCGGGAATGAACACCCATACATAGCCGTCCTGTTCACGGCAGGCATAAGTGGTGATGCCGATTTTATCGGGTTGAATGGGTGAGCTGTCGACGAGCGCCGGAATCCCCTGACAACGGCCTGCCTGATTGAATTGCCAACCATGGTAGGCACATTCGACACAGTCGCCGTTCATTTTACCAAACGATAACGGCATGCCTCGATGGGGACAAATGTCGCGCATAGCCGCGACCGCACCCTGCGTCGTCTTGCAGACCAGGATCGGCAGACCTAAGAGGACCGTCCCCTTGAGGCTGCCGGGAGCAAGTTCACTGCTCAGGCAAGCGGGATACCAAAAGCCGAACAGTGGCGCATTCTTAGATGGCTTAATTTCGGTAATGAAGTCGCTATTCATGGAAAAAGGAAGGATGCACGTGAGAGGACCAGCCTGCTCGTGAATATAACGAGCAGGTTACAGAACGTCAAGCCAGCTGGCGCCAAGGTACCCCCTCTTGCTAAGCAGGAGCAGCCAGATCATCCTTCCACGCGCGCATTGCAAGACGGGATATTTGCATTCCTTTCTGAACGATTCCTTG
>JBDSKU010000046.1:0-3612 GCA_039916745.1 Nitrospiraceae bacterium | reverse complement strand
CGTGTGGCGCCAGGGCAGGATCCTGCATCTTGACAACAACATGCCTAAAAGTGAGCAGGAGCTGGAAGCGTCGGCAGCCAGAGCTCAAGAGATGGTCGTTCGTCAACAACAGGACGGACTGCCCTTCCTTTCTCGGTTGTTCGGGGGGCTGATCATCCATGTCCATAACAAGCAGAAGCCAATGGTTCTATTCTCTGACGAACCGTGTCTGTAGACAGCGGTGCTCAGAAAACTCACCAGAGGCGGTGGCACGTACCGGGTTCTACAATGGACAGCCAGCGAACGGGATTGTGACGATCCGTATGGAGACATCCACGATGGAAGATGCGCCCAAACACCGGCCTGTAAGACCCGCCTCAACGACTCCACAAAAGCGGCTTCTGCCGCTCGAACACGCGGCTCACACACCTGTCCGGTTCTTGCTGCACCCAGTACTTCCCTTTCGATTGGACTTGACCGTCTGGGCCATCCGGCGTCGCGCGAACAATATGATCGATCGCTGGGACGGAACGACATACAGCCGCGTACTCGTCGTAGGCGATCACCCCATCCTGGTCGCGGTGACGCAACAGGGGCCAGCCCTAGAGGTGACTCTCACCGGGGCGCAAGTGTCCACGGCGGTCCAGTCGTGCGTGACCGCCGCGCTCGAGCGCCTGCTGGGCCTCCGTCAGGACCTCCATGAATTTTATGCGACTGCGGCACACGATCGGCGCTTGAACGGGCTTGCGCAGCGCTTCTCTGGGCTCAAACCGCCGCGATTGCCGACCCTGTTCGAAGCCTTGCTCAATGGGATTACCTGTCAGCAACTCAGCCTGACCGTGGGCATGCTGTTACTCAGCAGGCTGGCTCGGTGCTGCGGTCTCGCTGTGTTGGGCTTTCACGCCTGTCCTCGTCCAGAAGACTTGGCAGGGGTCTCTCCAGAGCAACTGCGCCGCTTAGGATACAGTCGTCAGAAAAGCCGGGCGATCCTCGATCTCGCTCAAATGTGTGTGGATCGAGCCATTGATCTTGAGGCATGGGCAGAACTCAACGACGCCGATGCTGTGACAAGGCTCCTGGAGCTTCGAGGGGTGGGCCGCTGGACTGCGGAATACGTCCTGCTGCGCGGCTTGGGGCGAACGCATATCTTTCCAGGCGACGACGTCGGCGCCAGGAACAATCTGCAGCGATGGCTGCACCGGTCCACGTCGATGGATTACCAGGCGGTGCACCGCGCACTCGCCCGCTGGAAGCCCTACAGCGGGCTGATTTACTTTCACTTGCTGCTCGACCGTCTCGAAGAGGCGGGGATGGTGTCATGACCACAGCTCGAGGCAGACGTGGTCGACGAGCCATACGTACCGTCGGGCATTCGACTCTGCCCATTGACGCATTCCTGGGTCGCCTTCGAGGGCAGGGAATCAAGCGGGTGATGGATATGCAGACCATTCCGCGATCGAGGCATACCCCACAATTCAATCGGGCACGGACTGATTTGAGTGGGGTATGGGCACTGAGCCGAACCGGGAGCCGATTGCCCTCACGGTAGGTGCTTGCGGACCAGGTGCGTGAACTGATCCAGGGGTGGGATGGATTCCGCGTCTCTGGTGTGGCTCGTGCCGCTTGGGCAGACACCGGACTATCTCGATTTGCAAAGCCAGGAGGCCTTGCACGAAGTGGACGTCAGTGGGGTGGCGCCCCACTTCTCTTTCCGCCAGTATCAGAGCGAGACGCCATCGGAGGCTTGGGAGGAAGGCGCTGGTTCGGAAGGGTGGGTGACCGAACAAGGAGCCGGCCATGATACGGATTAAACGTGTGTATAGCGAGTCGAGCCTGGAAGACGGCGTGCGAATCCTGATTGATCGCATCTGGCCCCGGGGCTTTAGCAAGGAACGGGCGAGGATTGATGAATGGAGGAAAGAGCTGGCGCCGAGCACTGCCCTCCGCAAATGGTTCGGGCACGATCCGGCCAAGTGGGCCGGGTTCCGCGAGCGTTACCGAAAAGAGCTAACCGAATCCGGCGAGATCGAGGCGCTCAGAGAATTGGCCACACGTTCCCGCCATGAGGCGGTCACGCTCATTTACAGCGCAGCCGATGAGGAGCATAACCAAGCGGTCGTCTTGATGGAGTTGCTGGGAGAATTGGTCTCAAAGAGAAGGTCATGACACGAGGATGCACACGATGCAGAGACATCTCGTAGCTACGTTCTGTTTCGGAGTGGCTACCGGTGTGCTCAACCGAGTCTCATACGGACGAGTGGCTGAATACCACCACGTTTCGAAAGATTCAAGGAATGGCAACGCGTAGAGGAAGACCTGTGAGTGGCGGGGATCGCGCGTCGACGTCTCGGTGCGAATCAGCCAGATGACGAGGCGCGGACGACAGAGAGGATAGGAAATAGGAGGTCGATGAGATGGTCGTGGGACATTCCTTGATCAAACGGGTGCTATTCGCAACCGACTTTTCTGCATGTGCCCATCACGCCGAGGAGTATGTGGCCTCCTTAAGCACGGTCTATGGCGCCACCGTCGAGGTGCTCCATGTGCTGGAGTTGTACCCGGGAATATATCCCGCGGTCCAGGATCATCGGGAAACGGATGAGCGACTGGCCGACGCCGTTCACCGTCTTCAGCGGAAGACGATTTCCGTGACCGGCCATCAGATGACCGGTATTCCGAGCGTGCAGATTTGTCAAGCCGCTATGCAGCATGACACGGACCTGATCGTGCTGGGCACGCACGGAAGAACCGGACTCGCACACATTCTTCTGGGGAGTACTGCCGAACGGGTCCTCACGATAGCCCCCTGTCCCGTGCTCACGGTCAGGGAATCGGAGGGTTCCGAGAAGCGGCGCACGGGAGCGCCGATCACATTCGAGCATATCGTCGTCCCGATCGATTTTTCAGACTGTTCGATGGATGCTCTGGAATATGGCATTCAGATGGCCAAGGATGCGGGCGCATCCTTGACGCTCCTGCATATCTTGGAGCCCGTGTCTTACGGCGACGACTTGACGCTGGGACATACGCCGGACCAGGGTCGGGTTGACCTACAGATCGACTCGGAACTCAGAGCCTACGTGACCACGATTCAGGCTGCGGGTGTCTCGGTCCGATACATGATTCGTGGCGGTGTGCCGGCCGATTCCATTCTTGAGTGGGTTCGTTCGTCCGCCTGTGACCTAATCGTCATGGGCACGCACGGCCGACGAGGGATGTCCCGCATACTGAATGGCAGCGTGGCCGAGGCCGTGCTCCGTCGGGCATCCTGCCCGGTCTTTGCTGTGAGAACTCCAAAATTTGCTTCCGGTCGCCAACGGATGATGCAGATGGAGACGGAACCTATGAGACGGCCCACATGACAGATGAGACGAGTTGAGCGGGGGAGACCACCCTGATGAAGCCAACGGCACAAATCGACGTGAACAGACAGACTCCTAAAATGAGCATTGTCTGAACGTCGTCGCGACTCTGATCCTGTGCCAGATGAGGTTGAGAAAGCGCCATGAAGTCGCTACGTACACCGTGTCCTTGCAGTGTGAGAAGCCGGAACGCTGAACGTTCAAGGGTGGTCAATCTGTCGACATGGAGAAGGGAATGGACGTGCGTGTTGCATCGCGAGTGTCCCCAGGA